>DATGLU010000417.1:0-2455 GCA_035294045.1 Roseiarcus sp.
GCGCGCCCTCGTCGACGCTCTGGTAATAGCTCCAGGGCCGATAGGCGCGCTTGTGCTCCGTCGCCTCGCGGCGGTTGCGCGCCTTGAGCTGATCGACGAGCAGCTTGACCTTGTCGGCCTGGCTCTGGTCGGCGACCAGAACTGCGTCCTCGGTCGCCACCACGATGACATTGCTCAAGCCGACCACCGCGGCGAGGTGGCCGTTCGAGCGCACCAGCACGTTTCTCGAATCGATCGCCACGGCGTCGCCGCGCAAACTGTTGCCGGCCTCGTCGCGCTCGCTCAGCCGCCATACGGTCGACCACAGGCCGACATCCGACCAGCCGACATCGGCGGCGATCAGAGCCGCCTTGTCGGTGCGCTCCATCACCGCATAGTCGATCGATTTTTTCGGCGCTTTGGCGAAGCTCTCGCCGTCCAGGACCAGAAAATCGAGGTCCTCGCGCGCCCGCTCGACCGCCTCCTCCGCCGCGCTCGCCATATCCGGCTCGAAGCGTTTGAGCTCCTCCAGCATCACATCGGCGCGGAAGACGAAATTGCCGGAATTCCAGAGATAGCCGTCGGCGACGAAGCGCTCCGCCGTCGCGGCGTCGGGCTTTTCGACAAAAGCGGCGACTTTGCGCAGCGTGCCCTTGGCGTCGAGCTTTTCGCCGGGCCGGATATAGCCATAGCCGGTCGCCGGATAGTCCGGCTTGACGCCGAACGTCACGATCGCCCCTTGCGCCGCCGCGTCGGCCGCCTCGCGGCACAAAGCGGCGAAAGCCGCGCCGTCGCCGAAGACGTGATCGGCGGCGAGCACCGCCACCACCGAATCGGGCGCGGCGCGCGACGCCAGAACGGCGGCAACCGCCACCGCCGGGCCGCTGTCGCGCCGCATCGGCTCGAGCACGATCGTACCCTTGGCGCCGATCTCCTGGAGCTGCTCGGCGACGCGGAAGCGATAGTCGATATTGGTGAGGACGATCGGCTCGTCGAAAATCGCGCGGTCCGACAAAATCCTAACGATCGCCTGGAAGGTCGAGGTCTCGCCGATCAGCGGAATGAATTGCTTCGGCATGCTCTCGCGCGATTCGGGCCATACCCGCGTCCCGGAGCCGCCGCACATAATGACGGGAATCAGTCTGGTCATGGTCGCCGTCCCTGATAACGGTCCGGATATTGGCGAGCGCGCTCCCTCGGCGCAAGCGCCGGCCGTCGAGGATTGTGGCGCGGGCTGCGCCGTAGCCGCGGTCGGCGACCGCGGCGACAAGGCCGCGGCGCACTCTCCCGCTTTAAGGAGGGCTGGATGCGGCGATCCGCCGGGTTTGAGAGCGCGCTTGAGCGCCGTCGGCCGCGCCGCGATTGGCGCCGAAAGGCGCTGCCGCCGGCGAGCGCTAAACGCCGGCTGGCATGGCGATCCGCGGCAGCGAGCGGGGCTGAGACTTAAGCCGCGGGTCCGCCGATTGACAGCCCCGCTCCGCGGCCTTTATGAAGCCGCCGGGCCCAGGTGGCGGAATTGGTAGACGCACTGGTTTCAGGTACCAGCGGTGCAAGCCGTGGAGGTTCGAGTCCTCTCCTGGGCACCAGGCATTTCCATTCAGCTTTGATTTCATTGCGGTTTCAACCGCCCGCGCGGCGGGCTGCATGCCGCGCCGACAGCGCAAAGAATCCCGTTTCACGCCATGTCATTCCCGGAAGAGCAGGAATGGAATTCAGCAAACCACCGCGTTTGAGGGTAGGCGGCCCTGGATTCCCGCTTTCCGGCAAATGATCGCTGGGAAAATTGATGCGCCTTCGCTATGCCGTCGCGCTCTGGCGGCTCCTCATCGCCATTCCCGATCTGCCGAGGCGATCACCTTCGGCGACAGTCGCGATGACGCGCTCGGCGACCCGGCGGGATTTTCTCCTCAATTCGCGGGCGGACGTGAGAAGGATTACGGCGTTCCGATGCGCTTCTCCAGCGCCTCGTACAGTACGTTCCTGGCGCTGAAGACATGCTCCAGCGCGCCGACGCTGACCCGCTCGGCGCCTTGCGCAAGCAGCCAGGCGGCGAGCTCGGCGACTTTTTGCTTGGGCGCGTGCAGCGTGATCCGGCCGGACGCGTCGGCCGCTTCGCCGAAGGCCGGCTGGGCGTCGAACATCGCCGCGGCGGCCTCGAATACGCCTTGCGCGCTGCCGGGCAGGCGGGCGCGCAATTCCCGGCAGGCGAGCGCCTGCTGCGCGGCGGCGATGCGCATCAGCATGGCCCGGGCGATCTCGCGTTGTTTTTCGCCCCAGGGCGAGCGCAGCGAGGCGACGAGATTGGCCTGCGAGCGCAGGATGACGCCGTCGTCGAGCGCCTTCAGCGCATTGGCGGCGAGGGTGGCGCCGGTCGTCGTGATGTCGACGATCAACTCGGCGGCGCCGGCGGCTGGCGCCCCTTCGGTCGCGCCGAGGCTTTCGACGATGCGATAGTCGCTGACGCCCTTCTCGGCGA
>DATGLU010000418.1:0-6294 GCA_035294045.1 Roseiarcus sp.
ACCGAAGGCGGCTTGATCATCCGTCAGATGCGCGATCAGGGCATGAAGACCGTGATGATTTCCGGCGACGGCATCACCGACGCGGAATTCGCCTCGATCGGCGGCCCCGGCGTCGAAGGCACGCTGATGTCCTTCGGACCCGACCCGCGCAAAAATCCGGCCGCCAAGGACATCGTCGCCGAGTTCCGCGCCAAGGGTTTCGAGCCGGAAGCGTACACGCTCTATTCCTACGCCGCCGTTCAAATCATGAAGGAGGCCGCGGAAAAGGCGAAGTCGCTCGAGCCTAAGAAGATGGCCGCCGTCATGCACGCGCCGGGCAACAAGTTCTCGACCGTGCTCGGCGACATCTCGTTCGACGCCAAGGGCGACCGCACGACGATCGACTATGTCTGGTACGTCTGGAAGAAGGGCGACGACGGCAAGATCACCTACAAGCAGATGTGATCGGCTGTTTCGAGCTTAAGACGAGAGCCCGCCGGCGACGGCGGGCTCTTTTCTTTCCGGCCGTCATTGCGAGCGAAGCGAAGCAATCCCTTGCGGCGATTGGACCTGCCCAGGCGTCGCACGGATTGCTTCGTCCCCCCGCTTCGCTCGGGTCCTCGCAATGACGGGTTCTATAAATTTCAATGTAGTTAGAATCCGGCCGGCGAACCCGCCGGCGCCGCGCTTGTCCTCAGCCGAGTTGGCTCAGCGCCGGAAAGGCGTCGATCAGCCATTGCGAGGCGGCCTGAACGCCGCCGCTCAGGAAGGCGATTCCGGTCAGGACGAGCAGCGCGCCGACCAATTTCTCGACCCGGCCGAACTGGCTGCGAAAGCGGCGCGCGGCGCGCAGGAACGGGCCCATCGCCAAAGCCGCGACAATGAACGGCGCGCCGAGCCCGAGCGAATAGGCGGCGAGCAATGCCGCGCCGCGGCCGACCGTATCCTCCGATCCCGCCACCGCGAGGATCGCCGCCAGGATCGGCCCGATGCACGGCGTCCAGCCGAAGGCGAAGGCCAGGCCCATCAGATAGGCGCTCCACAGGCCCGGCGGTCGCTCGATGTCGAACCGCTTCTCGCGAAACAGCGCGCCGATGCGGAAGAGGCCGAGAAAGTGCAGGCCCATAATCGCGATGCCGATTCCGGCGGCGATCGAAAGCTCCCGGCTCCACTGGCGGAGCAACGCGCCGAAGACCGAAGCGGTCGCGCCGAGCGCGATGAAGACCGTCGCGAAGCCGAGGACGAACAAAGCGGCGGTGATGACGATGGTGCGGCGCGCCCGCGCCTCCCCGTCGACGGCCACTTCCTCGATGCTGGCGCCGGCGAGATAGCAGAGATAGGGGGGCGCCAAGGGCAAGACGCAGGGGCTGAGGAATGAGATCAAGCCCGCCGCCGCCGCGGCCGGAAAGGTTACGTCGGTCATCGCCTGTTCATCGCCGCCGCTGAGACCCGCGGCAATTCACAATCCGTTCAGCCAATTTCGACCACCACGCGGCCGCGCACCTTGCCGGCGAGAAGATCGGCGCCGGCTTCCATGACGCGCTCGAACGGAATTGTCCGCGTCATCTCGGCGAGCTTCTTGCGGTCGAGATCGCGCGCGAGCCGCCGCCAGGCCTCGAGCCGGCTCTCCATCGGCTGCCAGACGCTGTCGATGCCGATGAGCTGGACGCCGCGCAAGATGAAGGGAGCCACGGTCATGTTGAGATCCATGCCCTGGGCGAGGCCGCAGGCCGCGGCCGCGCCGCCGCGCTTGAGGCCGGCAATCGCATTGGCGAGCGTATGAGAGCCGACGCTGTCGATCGCGGCGGCCCAGCGCTCCTTGCCGAGCGGCTTGCCGGGCGCGGAAAGCTCGCTGCGGTCGATAATCTCGGTCGCGCCGAGGTCGCGCAAATAGCCGGCTTCGTTGACCCGTCCCGTTGACGCCGTCACCTGCCAGCCGGCTGCGGCCAGAAGCGCGACGGCGATCGAGCCGACGCCGCCGGTCGCGCCGGTCACCAGCGCCGGCCCCCGCTCCGGCTTCATGCCTTGGCGCTCCAGCGCCAGCACGCAGAGCATCGCCGTGTAGCCGGCGGTGCCGATCGCCATTGTCTCGGCGCGGGTCATGCCGGGCGGCAGCTTGATCAGCCATTCGCCCGGCACGCGCGCTTTTCCGGCATAGCCGCCGAAATGCGTCTGGCTCAGGCCGTAGCCATTGAGCAGCGCTTCGTCGCCCGGCTGAAAATTGGGGTTGCGGGAGGATTCGACGATCCCGGCAAGGTCGATGCCGGCGATCATCGGGTAGCGCTGCACGATTCCAGGCCGGCCGGCCATGACCAGCCCGTCCTTGTAATTGACCGTCGAATGCGTCACCCGCAGCGTGACGTCGCCGTCCATCAGCTCGTCGTCGCGCATTTCGACGAAGCGCACATCCGTCGCCTCGCCGCTTTTATCGACCCGCAGGGCTGTGAAACTCATGCCGCTCCGCGCCGGGCTGTCGCCCGAGTCCTCCGACCGGCGCCAATGGTCGCGCCGGTCCTGAAGGGTTATCGCGCGGCTTGCGGCGAAATTGAAGCCTTACTGCCGGGCGGCGGCGGAAAATTCGCCCTGCCGAACCCGCTCGGCGAGCCGCTCGGCGAAAGCGCCGGCCTTTTCTTCGCCATGCACCGCGACAAGCTCGCGGAACGCGGCGCAAAGCGCCGCCTCGGCGAAGAGATCGACATCGATGCCGTCGAGCACGGCCTCGGCGAAGGCTTCGCTGACATAGGCGAGCGCCGCGCGGCGGGCGTCGGCCGCCGACAGTTCGTCGAGGGTGCGAGGATGTGACGCGAACATAACGGGGCGCAGTTTATTGCGAAGCGCCGGGTCAGGCGAAGCTGAGTCTTGAGGAAAGGTTAACAGGACCGGCGCAACGCCCGCGCAGCCGGTCGGCCGGCGCAATCGCTTGCCGGACCTGCTTTGGTGGGCGATCTTGCGTCTTAAAAAGGAGACGCCCTTGGCCGAAAAATCAAAGCCGCCCCGCCCGACCGCCTCGGTCCTGCATGGCGACGGGCTTTGCCGCTGCCCCTGGCCCGGCCACGATCCGGTCTACGTCGCCTATCACGACGAGGAATGGGGCGTGCCCGAATGGGACGACCGCGCGCTGTTCGAGAAGCTGATCCTCGACGGCTTTCAAGCCGGCCTCTCCTGGATCACGATCCTGCGCAAACGCGAAGCGTTCCGCGCCGCGTTCGACGGATTCGATCCTCAGAAGATCGTACGCTACCGGCCGGCCAAAATCGAAAAGCTGATGAACGATCCGGGCATCGTGCGCAACCGCGCCAAGATCGAGGCGACGATCGCGCTCGCCCGCATCTATCTCGATCTCGCCGAACGCGGCGGCTTCGCCCGCCACTTATGGAGCTTTGTCGGCGGCAAGCCGATCCAGCAGGCGCGAAAGTCGACCCGCGACGTGCCGGCGCAATCGCCGGAGGCTGAGGCCATCGCCAAGGACCTCAAGGCGCGCGGCGGCAATTTCGTCGGGCCGACCATCGTCTACGCCTTCATGCAGGCGACGGGCATGGTCAACGATCATCTCGTCGATTGCCATCGCCACCAGGCTTGCGCCGCGCTCGCGGCGGGGCGCTAGCGCGACCGAGGAACGATCGGAGCTTTCATGGCCGCCGAGCGACAACGGGCATGGCAGAGGATGCTCTCCGGACGGCGGCTCGATCTCATCGATCCGTCGCCGCTCGATATCGAGATCGAGGACATCGCCCATGGCCTGGCGCGTGTCGCGCGCTGGAACGGCCAGACCTATGGGCCGGAAATCATCTCCGTCGCCCAGCATTCGCTGCTTGTCGAGGCGCTGGTCGGCGGCCTCGCGCCGCAAGCCTCCAGGACCTGGCGGCTCGCCGCTTTGCTGCATGACGCGCCGGAATACGTGATCGGCGACATGATCTCGCCGTTCAAGGCGGTGGTCGGCGGCGATTATCGCGCCGTCGAGCAGCGCCTGCTCGCGGCGACGTTTCTGCGCTTCGGCCTGCCGCCGCAGCCGCCGCTCGAACTGACCTCCCTGGTCAAGACCGCCGATCGCGCCGCCGCCTATCTCGAAGCGACGCGCGTCGCCGGCTTTTCGACCGCGGAGGCCAAGCGCCTATTCGATCCGCCGCGCATCGCGACAAAGAGCGTCGAGCGCTATCTCGCGCCGCTCAGTCCCGCTTTGGCCGAGGAGAGCTTCCTGTTGCGCTTCGCCGAGCTCGACCAGGGCGCCCGCGCCGCATCGTGACGGCCGGCTTTGCATAAGGACGCGGAAGGAATTAATCCTGCTTTCTTCAAGGGGAACAGGGATCGATGTCGTTCATTCATGTTTGCTCTCTGGCGCGGATCGAAGCGGCGGCGGAGGAAACCGGCGCGCGCTCGATGGTCACTCTGTTGCAAGCCGGCACGGCGATGGTGCGCCCGGCGGCGATCGCGGTCGACCGCCACCTGTTCCTGGCGCTGTCGGACATTATCGAGCCGGTCGAGGGCCATGTCCTGCCCGGCGAACAGCATGTGCGGACGCTGCTCGATTTCGCCCGCTCCTGGGACCGCGTCGCGCCCATGCTGGTCCATTGTTTCGCCGGCGTCAGCCGCTCGACGGCGGCGGCCTTCATCGCCGCCTGCGCCCTCAATCCGGAGCGCAGAGAGAGAGAGATTGCGCAAGCGATCCGCGCCGCTTCGCCGACCGCCACGCCCAACGCCCGCCTCGTCGCCTTGGCCGACATCATTCTCGGCCGGCGCGGCCGCATGAATGAGGCGATCGCCGAGATCGGCCGCGGCGAAGCGTGCAGCGAAGGCGTTCCCTTCTCGCTCGCCATCGCCTGAGCTTAAGCGGCGCGCGGGCCGCCGCCGAACGAGCGGCGCACCTTTTCGGGGCGCCATTGCGTGAAGCGCGCCGCGCCGGCCAAAGCGGCGACGATGACGGCGATATCGAGCCAAAGCGGCGCGCCGGGCGCATATTCCATCGCCAGATCGGCGATCAGCCCAATGGCGAAAGCAAGCGCCCAGACCGCGCTGATCACCTTATTGACCCGTAGGAACACGGGCGATGCCTGGATTTCCGGCGGAACCTGCTCGCGGGCATATTGCACGGTGAAAGGCGCGCCGATGGCGATCGACAGAAGGACGATGGCGAGAAGGCCGGAATCGACGACGACGCGCACCAGCGGCAGGCTCCAGGCGGATTGCGTCAAGGCGGCGTGAAGCGCGAGCAGGCCGAATAGCGCGATCGTCCCCGCTTCGAGGATTTTGATCGAGCGGCCGGCGAAGCGATTGCGGATCGCCAAGCCGGCCGCGATCGCCGCCGCGATCCACAGGCTGCCCTCGACGCCGACGAAGCGGGTCAGCAGCGCAAAGGCGATGAAAGGCGCAAAGCCGAGAACGATCTGCATGTTCTGCTCCTGCTAGGCGGCTGACTCAATTGCCGTGAAACCCGAACGGAACCCGGCGCAGCAATTCACTCAAGGCGATCGGCCCACCCGCTTCGCTAGCGCTGCGACGGCGCGAAGCGCGCAACAAGCTCATGCGACTCGGCAGGGTACGTCAGCTTGACATAGGTCACCGGCTCGGCGGCGCGCCAGGTGCGCCGCTCGATCACCAGGCAGGGCGCGCCTTCGTCGAGCGCCAGCGCCGCCGCGATGCGGCGATCGGCGCCGGTGGCGCGGATGCGATGCTCGGCGGCGGTCCATGGCACGCGCTGCACCAGCCAGGCGCCGGGCGACAGTTCGCCGAACGTCTCGCTCTCCGCCTCGGGCACCGCGGTCAGATTGATCAGCCGCTCTTCGAGGCAGAACGGTTGCGAGCCGGCGAAATGGCGGCAGGTTATTTCCAGCGCCTCGCTCGAGGCCGGCAGATCGAGCCTCCGCTCGTCGGCGCGCGCAAGCTTGCGCTTGCGTCGGCCGGCGATCTCGAAGCGATAGGGACGCCCGAGCGCCGCCGCCTCGGCCTTGATGTCGTGGATTTCGAGAACCGCGGCCTGCGAATGCGGCCGCGTCACGAATGTGCCGGCCTTGCGCCGCCGCGCGACGAGTCCGGCCTTGGCGAGCTGCGTCAGGACCTTGCTCACCGTCATCCGCGAGCAGCCATATTGGACGGTCAATTCATGCTCGAAAGGAATGCGGTGGCCTGGCGGCCACTCGCCGGACAGGATGCGCGCTTCGATATCGGCGAGAATGCGCTGATGCAGCGACGCCGGCGCCGTGTCGGCGCCGCTCGGATCGCCCGCGCTCACGATCGCTTCCTTCATGCCGCGCGCAAGTCTTGGATCGCGGCGCGAAAGCGCTTCTCAACCGCCTCGCGCCGCTTATGCCGTCCGTTCTC
>DATGLU010000419.1:0-9574 GCA_035294045.1 Roseiarcus sp.
TCGCCGACCGGGCGGTTGCCGTTGACGACGTTCGAGGCCGTCGCCGGCGAGACGCCGGCGCGGAGGGCGACATCGTGAATGGTCGGAACTTTGCGCGACACGCCACCCTCGGCTAAATCGATTTAGAGAGTATCTCGGAACTGCCGCCTGTCAAGGCTCGGGGCTCGCGTCCGTGTCATTCCCGCGGAACGGGAATCCAGAGCCTCGGGCGTGGAGGCTGGCGCCGCCTGGGCCCCTACTTCTCGTCGATCGGCTTGCTGCGGGACCGTCCGACTGTCTCGCGCTGCGCTCTGCGGCAGGAGAGCGGCGGCAGACCGCGCAGGATCAGCTCGGCGTCGGCGACGGTTTGCCGGCCGATCTCATAGAGCGAGTCGGGCAGGGCGCCGGCGCGATGCGGCGACAGAAGCAGGCCTTCGATCTTGCGCGCCGGATGGTCGGCCGGCGCCGGTTCGTCGGGGAAGACATCGGTCGCGGCGCGGAAGCGGCCTGTCTCGACCTGGCGGAGGAATTCGGGGAAATCGACCACCGCGGCGCGGCTCATCAGCAGCACGACCGAGCCGGGCTGGATCAGCTCGAATTCCCGCCGGCCGAGAAAGCCCTGGTTCTCGCTGGTGACGCCGGCGAAAATCGCGATCACCCGGCTGGTCGACAACACCTCGTCGAGACCGGCCGGCTTCACGCCGAAGCCTTTGATGAAGTGGTCGGAGAGCCAGGGGTCGAAAACTTTTACCTCACAGCCGAACGGCGCGACGAGCGGCGCGAAAGCGCGGCCGAGATCGCCGAAGCCGATCAGGCCGACGGGCGCGCCATAGAGCATGAAGCAGCCCGCCGCGCCGTCGAGCAGCCATTTCTCTTTGCCGGCGCGCATCGCCCGGTCGGCGGTCGTGACGCCGCGGCAGAGATCGATCGCCATGCCGAGCGCCATTTCCGCCACCGGCTTGGCGAAAGCCGAGCTCGGCGCGAGGACATGGATACCGCGCTGGAAGCAGGTCTCGTAATCGACATTTTGCAGGAAATTGGTCTCGACATTGACGATCGCGCGGAGCTTCTTGGCGCGGTCGAGCCGCTCCTTCGGCATGTCGGTCTGGCCGATCAGCAGCGCCATTTCGGGCAAATGCCGTTCGAGCCGCTCGGCCGGCATGCGGCCCGGGCCCTCGTGGATGATAAGCTCGCCCAAAGCTTCGAGGCGCGCGCGGATCGCCGGCTCGAAAATCTCATCCGGGCTGCGCGGCTGCGGGTCGACGACGATCAAAGGCTTGGCGGCCATGCGCTCCTCCCAGGATGTGCGAGGCCGAGCGCCTCGGGAATGCTATATCGTTTTATCTTGGAGCTTCGAATGGATTCAAGGACTGGGTGGGTAGCGCCTCTAGGCCCCATTGATCAATCGCCCACTGCGCATTATTATTTTCATAAGAATGGAGCGCAGAATGGCCACTTTGAAGCTCACGACCGTCGGCACGTCGATCGGTGTCATCATCCCGAAAGAGATGTTGACGCGCATGAATTTGACCAAAGGGGACGCGCTCTATGCCGTCGAAACCCCCGACGGCGGCTATCGGCTCACGCCTTACGATCCCGCCTTCGTCAAGAAGATGGAGAAGGCCGATGAGATTATGCGGCGCTATCGGAACACGTTGCATGTTCTCGCGCAATGACGGGGCCGGAGCCGGTTTGGATCGAGGAGTTTGAAGTACGTGTCCTCCATGAGCGGCTGCTGGCCATCCATGGCGGCTTGGCGGGCATGCGAGACGAGGGACTCCTGACCTCGGCGGTTGCGCGCCCACGCCAGATCGCGAATTATGAGCCCACGACCGACCTGATAGACTTGGCGAGCGCCTATACGGTCGGAATCATCAAGGACCACCCGTTCATCGACGGCAATAAGCGCGTCGGTTTCGTCGTCGGCGTCCTGTTCCTCGAATTGAACGGATATCGCTTCGCCGCAACTGAATCTGACGCTGCGGACGCCGTCCTCGGCCTCGCCGCCGGCATTCTCGACGAATCCAGTTATACTGCGTTTCTTCGCGAAAATGCGCCGCGCGAGTAGCCATTCACTGGACATTCGAAGGCGAAGCGGCTTGCCCGCGCTCCGCGCCCCTGCTACGACCCGCGCCAAATTCCCCGAAATCCGAGCACGAGAGGCGCCTTTATGGCCCGTCAATTCATTTATCACATGCAGGGCCTGACCAAGACCTATCCGGGCGGCAAGAAGGTCCTCGAAAATATCAACCTGTCCTTTTATCCCGACGCCAAGATCGGCGTGCTCGGGATCAACGGCGCGGGCAAGTCGACCCTGCTCAGGATCATGGCGGGGATCGACAAGGAATTCGCCGGCGAGGGCTTCGTCGCCGAAGGCGCTCGCGTCGGCTATCTGCCGCAGGAGCCGCAGCTCGATCCTGCGCTCGACGTGCGCGGCAATGTCATGCTCGGCGTCTCGGCCAAGAAGGCGATCCTCGATCGCTACAACGAGCTGGCGATGAATTATTCCGACGAGACGGCGGATGAGATGACGCGTCTCCAGGACGAGATCGAGGCGCAAGGCCTGTGGGATCTCGACAGCAAGGTCGAGCAGGCGATGGACGCGCTCGGCTGCCCGGCCGACGATGCGGACGTCGCCAAGCTCTCGGGCGGCGAGCGCCGCCGCGTCGCTCTTTGCCGGCTGCTGCTCGAAGAGCCCGAATTGCTGCTGCTCGACGAGCCGACCAACCATCTCGACGCCGAGACGGTGAATTGGCTCGAAGGCCACTTACGCCAATATCCCGGCGCGATCCTCATCGTCACCCATGACCGCTACTTTCTCGACAATGTGACGGGCTGGATTCTCGAACTCGACCGCGGCCGCGGCATTCCTTACGAAGGCAATTACTCCTCATGGCTCAAGCAGAAGCAGAAGCGGCTCGAACAGGAGGGCCGGGAGGAGGAGGCGCGGCAGCGCGCGCTGGAAGCGGAGAGCGAATGGATCGCCTCCTCGCCGAAAGCCCGCCAGGCCAAGTCCAAGGCGCGCATCCAGGCCTATGAAGAATTGCTCAAGAAGCAGAACGAGAAGGCGCCGAGCGCGGCGCAGATCGTCATTCCCGTCGCCGAGCGCCTTGGCCACAACGTCATCGATTTCGAGAATCTCTCGAAAGGCTTCGGCGATCGCCTGCTGATCGACAATCTTTCGTTCAAGCTGCCGCCGGGCGGCATTGTCGGCGTGATCGGCCCGAACGGCGCCGGCAAGACGACTTTGTTCCGCATGATCACCGGCCAGGAGAAGCCGGATTCTGGCGAGATCAGGATCGGCGAATCCGTCAAGCTCGGCTATGTCGACCAGTCGCGCGACGCGCTCAACGACAAGGCGACCGTCTGGGAGGAGATTTCCGGCGGCAATGAGATTCTCTATCTCGGCAAGCGCGAGATCAATTCGCGCGCCTATTGCTCGACCTTCAATTTCCGCGGCGCCGATCAGCAGAAGAAGGTCGGCATGCTGTCAGGCGGCGAGCGCAACCGCGTCCATCTCGCCAAAATGCTGAAAAGCGGCGCCAACCTTTTGCTGCTCGACGAGCCGACCAACGATCTCGATGTCGACACGCTGCGCGCCCTGGAGGAGGCTCTAGGCGACTTCGCCGGCTGCGCCGTGATCATCTCGCACGACCGCTTCTTCCTCGACCGCATCGCCACCCACATGCTCGCCTTCGAGGGCGACAGCCATGTCGAATGGTTCGAGGGCAATTTCGCGGATTATGAAGAGGACAAGAAGCGGCGGCTGGGCGTCGACAGCGTGATCCCGCATCGGCTGAAGTATAAGAAGTTTTCGCGGTAGAGTCGACGCATCACGGCTTAACGCTGAAAAGCCGTACGTCTGGGAAGTAAGTTTTGTACCGTCTGTCGTCCCTGGTCAGGATCGGCCAACGCTCGATGCAGGCTTGCGAGCCGATAAAGAAGTCCGCAAGGACATTGTTGCGCGTTCCGCCTGCGGCGCGATAGCGGCGAAACGTCTGGCCAGCGAGAAAGAGCGCCGCCTTCGACAAGCGTTCGATCTTCAGGCCGATCGTTTCGATCTCCTGGTCAAGCCGCTCTTGTCGTTGGAAGCCGGCGGAAAGCTCGGCATAAATCACATCGTTGATCGCAATCGGCCCTCTTTGAGCTCGGTCCGCCAGCGCCGCCACGGAAGAGGGCGCCCAATGCGGGTCGCCGCCGAGAATATCGATCAGGATGTTGCTGTCGACCAGGGTCAATCGTCGCCCCTGAGAAGCTCCATAATTGCGTCAGTCGTCATGCCTTTAAACGGACCATCCTGCAGCGGACGGCGCTTGGCGACGCCATTCAGCCGGCGCCGATAAGCGACGTCGTCGGAGGCGCTTTGCTCGCGTTCCACGATGACGCCGCCTTCCGGCCGCGCGCGTACCGTGACCCGATCGCCGGCTCGAATGCCGGCTGCTTCGCGCACGGCCTTGGGCAGCGTAACCTGACCCTTGACTGTTACCGTCGTCGCCATGATGAGATCGAAGTAGAACTTTTCGAAAAGGTAATACTCTGTTCGTTGCGCGTCAAGCGAGCCGCGCGGCTGCGCCTCTTTTCGGAAAAATCCTGCGCTTTCACGGCCTCTAGAAAGCGCGATTTGCGCCGCTATAGTCTTTTTCGGGATGGGCGGCGGAACCGCGAAGAATCCGCAATGGAGGACCTAATGAAAATTCAATGGCTCGGCCATTCTGCTTTCAAAGTCATAGCCGGCGGGGCGCAGGTCCTGTTCGATCCGTTCCTGACCGGAAATCCGAAATTCAAAGGGGATGTGGGCGAGGTGATCAAAGGGACGACGCATGTCCTCTTGACCCACGCCCATAACGATCATTTCGGCGACACGCTCGACATTTTGAAGAAAACCGGCGCGACTCTGGTCTCGACCTACGAGCTGTGCGTCTATGCGCAATCGGCGGCGGGGGACGTCAAGACGGTTCCGATGAATACGGGCGGCACGGCGCAGGTAGAGCCGATCTCGGTGACGATGGTGCGCGCCTATCACTCGTCTTCGTACCAGGCGCCGGACGGCAAGGTGATCTACGGCGGCATGCCGACCGGGCTTATCCTGCGCGCGGAGGGCCGCTCCGTCTACCATATGGGCGATACGGACGCCTATTCAGACATGGCGCTGACGCAGCAATTCTACCGGCCGGAGATCGGCATCGTGCCGATGGGCGACCATTTCACGATGGGACCGGAAGTCGCCGCCTATGCGGTCAATACGTGGTTCGACTTCAAGACCGTGATCCCCTGCCATTATGCGACCTTCCCGCCGCTGGTTCAGACGGCCGATGGTTTCAAAGCCAAAGTGAAGAAAGGCGAAGTCTGGGCGCCCGCGCCAATGGAGGCGCGCGAATTTTGAGCTTGCGCCGAAGAATCCCTTCGCCCCGCGAAGCGGGGAGAAGGTGGCCGAGCGAAGCTCGGCCGGATGAGGGGCCGCGCTGAACTTGCTGATTAGCTTTCGAAGGGCGCGTACCTTCCGAGTCCTGCGCAGCCCCTCATCCGGCGCTTCGCGCCACCTTCTCCCCGCAAGGCGGGGAGAAGGGGTTTCCGATATGCAACGCTGCGATATCCGCGCCGACCGCCTCGATCCTTATTCGATCGCCGCTCGCGACGCCGTCGATCGCGCAGACCACGATCGGGCAGACAAGGCCGTAAAGCTCGCGCGCGACCAAAGCGCCGACCGTCAGAATCGGGTCCGGCCGGCCAAGGACAATCGCGGCCGGCGCGACGCCGCGCCGGATCGTCTCGGCCAGAACCGAGGAGGACGAGGACGAGCCGCGCCCGCCCGCCATGACCAGAATGCGCCCGGCGACATTCTGGCCGCAATCGGGATGAGAGCGGTCGATGATCTCGCCGCTCTCGACGGCGACGCCGCCCCAAAAGCTCAAGGGCGCGGCGAGTACCAAGGCGATCCCTTCAGCCGCGCCCTCGACGAAGAAGCGCCCGGTCCTCACCACGACGAGACTCGCGTCACCCGGCCCGCCGCCGCGGAGGCGAGGCAATCCTCGATCTCGCCGAAGGCGACGCGTACGCCGATATTGCCGGGCGCGTAATGCGCCCACTTGCCCGAATTGGTCATCACCACCCCGTCGAGCCGCCCGAGGATCGCCGTCACATAGGTGCAGGTGTCGGCGACGGCGACGAGGCCGTACTCGTTCGCCCCGTCGAGCAGGCCTTCCGCTTCCAGCGCGGCAAGGGTGACGCGGCCGGTATTGACATAGATCGGAACGCCCGCTCTCGGCGCGAAATCTCGCAGCAGCGGCAGGAAGCGCTCCCATTCGCGGCGCGAGAAATGCGGTGTGCCGAGGCAGATCGCCGCGACGGGCGCGCCGTCCGGCGCGTTCGACAATTGCCGCAAAGCTTGCGCGATATCGCCCGGACCGATTGCGACGGTCGCCTCGGGCGCTTTTCCGTGAAAAGCCTCGGCGAGATTCGGCGCTTCCGGCGTGATCCCGACGGCGTGGAACAGGCCGACCGCGCCGGCCGAGGCCGCGGCGGCGCCGAGCGCCTTCAACTGGTCCTCGTCGCGCGGCGGCGGCAGTCCCTCGATGACGGGGATCATTTCTCCGGCTTGCGCTCCGATCAGCAGGCCGACGGCGACATAAAGTCCATCCGTCGCCGCGCGCGAATCTTTCAATCCAGCGATGCGAAACAGAATCCGGCCGCGCCGATTCTCGCTCAAGTGCAAGCCCCAGGCCGGCGCCCTTCCTGTCATCGCGCAGCAGAGGTCGATGAAATCGCCATAGCGGTTCGTCCGCGCGCCGATCGCCGAATTGGCGAAGACGATCGCGTTCGATTCGCCCCAGGCGATCTGCTCGCCGAAAGACGGTCGGAACAGGGTCTGATAGGGCGCGCAGGTGAAGGACGGGACGCAGCCAAGCTCTTCATGCGCTTGCATCAAGCGGCGGCGCGGCGCCTGTTGCGCACTGTCGAGCCGGATCAATTCGGGATGGATCAAATCGAGCGAGCCGACATTGAGCGTGGTCGGAACGCGCACGCGGCCGCCTTGCGCGGCGAGCCGCCCGACGAAGTCGAGGCTCGCTTGGCCATGATAGAGGCAGCCGTCGACATGGGCTCGGCTGATGTCGAGCAGAGACGGGGCGCCGATCGCTTCGGAGAAAGCGGCGAGGATGGCCATCGCCGAGGCGGCGGCCGGGCCGAAATCGCCGTTGAGCATCGCCGTGTCGAGGGCGTTCAGTTGCAGCGGCATTGCGAGGCGCGGCGCTCCGAATCGAGCTTCCCTTCGCCGGCGATTTTGGCGCATTTCGCCGGCCGCGCCTAATTTTCCGCGGTTGCGCGCGACGCGCGATCAGGTTCTTAACGATTCTCGCCTTAGCATCCGCGCTCCGCCGCCGGCGCGTCGCCGGATGGGATCGGCCGGAACGGGACGCGTCCGGCGACGCCAGGGGAAGAGACCCGTGTCGAAAATACCGCCGGGGGTTGGTCCGAAATATTCGCAAGTCCTCGTCCTTGTCGGCGCGACGGGCAACCTGTCGCAGCGAAAGCTGCTGCCGGGCCTGTTCCATCTCGCCAGCGCCGGCTTCATTCCGCATTGCCGGATCGTCGGCCTCTCCCTCGACGACATCGACGCCGAGGCGTTCCGCAAAATCGCGCGCGGCGCCATCGATCGGTTCTACACCCGCAAGTTCACGGAGGCCGACTGGACCGCTTTCGCCGACAGCCTGGACTATGTCGCGCAAGGCGCGGGCGCCGGCCCGCTGCGGAGCGCGGTGGAGCAGGCGGAGAAGGCCCTAGGCGGCGAGAGCCGCCGCATCCACTATCTCAGCGTGCCGCCCGGCGCCGCTTTGTCGGCTGTCCTCCTTTTGAAGCAGGCCGGGCTCGTCGAGCGCTCCCGGATCATCATGGAGAAGCCGTTCGGCGTCGATCTGAAAAGCGCGGTCTCGCTCAACGCGCGATTGCACGAGGTGTTTTCAGAGGACCAGATTTTCAGGATCGACCATTTCCTCGGCAAGGAGCCGGCGCAGAACATCCTCGCCTTTCGCTTCGCCAACGGTCTGTTCGAGCCGATCTGGAATCGCAACTTCATCGACCATGTGCAGATCGACGTGCCCGAGGCGCTTGGTCTCGAAGGGCGCGCGGCCTTCTACGAGCAGACGGGCGCCTATCGCGACATGGTGGTGACGCATCTTTTCCAGATTCTCGCTTTCATGGCGATGGAGCCGCCGACGGCTTTGCAGCCGCTTCCGATCAGCGAGGAAAAGAACAAGGTGTTCCGCAGCATGCTGCCGATCGAGCCGAAGGACGTGGTTCGCGGCCAATATGCCGGCTATCGGTCGGAGCCGGGCGTCGACCCGGAATCGGATACGGAAACCTTCATCGCCTTGCGCTGCCATATCGACAATTGGCGCTGGGCTGGCGTCCCTTTCTTCCTGCGCACCGGCAAGAAGCTCGCCGAGGGTCAGCGCATCATCTCGATCGCCTTCCGCGAGCCGCCCAAGAGCATGTTCCCGCTCGGCTCCGGCGTCGGCGCGCAGGGGCCGGATCACCTGACTTTCGATTTGGCCGACGCCTCGAAAGTCTCCCTGTCCTTCTACGGCAAGCGTCCGGGCCCCGGCATGCGGCTCGACAAGCTCAGCATGCAATTCGCCTTGCACGAAACCGGCCTGATCGGCGATGTCCTGGAAGCGTACGAACGGCTGATCCTCGACGCGATGCGCGGCGATCATACTCTATTCACGACCGCCGAAGGCATCGAGCGGCTTTGGGAAGTCTCGACGCCGCTTCTCGAGGCGCCGCCGCCGGTGCGGCTCTATGCGCCGGGCTCATGGGGGCCGAAATCCGTCCATCAGCTCATCGCGCCGCACGCCTGGCGGCTGCCTTTCGAACGGGCGTGGCGGAATCCCAACCCGGCGGGCGCGTGAGGCGCGGCAAGGGCCGCGAGAGGAAAGCTCCATGACGTACCTTGGTCGCCTCGCCAAAAATCTTGGCGAAGTTGGCGGCTGAGGCAAGCTGAGCGACGCCGGAAAAATTTGGAAATCCATGGGTCGCGCGAAAAAGCGCCGGTCCGATTGCATCGGGCGCTCGTAATATCCCTTTCGTTTCAAAGACGGCCCAAAAGACCGGCCAAGACTTTTGCAAATTTCTCCAAACTTTTCTTTGGCCGTTTTGGACGATTCCAAGGACTTAGGCGAAAAAAAGTTTGCAAAAAGAATTTTCCGATTCCTTCATGGCGCCAGTCGTGACCATCGTTGGGCGGCGTCGTAAAAAGAATCATCGCGAATCCACGTGGGGTCAACATTTTGTTCGGTTGGCGTACCTTTGCAAGCGACAACTATTTGAATACGCTTTGAAACAGGCGGCGCGGCATATGCATGAATGGCGGGCGCCGCGCGTCTATCTTAATCCGGCGCTTCGCGCCCCCTTCTCCCGCAAGCGGGAGAAGAGTTTGTAGCCGCGGTCGACGACCGCGGCTACCAGGCCGCCAGCCGCACTACGTCTCGCTCGCCTCGCCGTCCTTCCGCTTCGACGCCGCGCCCGCCTTGCCCTTGATCGCGGCGCGATGCTCGCCGAGCGCCGGGACCCGCCCATAACGGCGGGGCGCGCCGACGAC
>DATGLU010000420.1:0-3844 GCA_035294045.1 Roseiarcus sp.
GCCGCCGGCGACGCCTTGCTCGGCGAGCACGCCGAGATCGTAGGTGGCGATCGCCGAGCCGTCCGCCGCGGCGCGCTTGAGAAGGGCCACGGCGCGCGCGGTGTCGCGCTCGATCCCGGCGCCTTTCATCAAGGCGACGGCGAGGTTGATCGCGCCATCGGCGCTGCCGCGCGAGGCGGCTTTGGCGTAAAGCTCGTCGGCGGCTTTGAGGTCCTTGGGCAGGCCGTCGCCCGCCTCGTAGAGCAGGCCGAGGCTGACCATCGCCCGCCCGTCGCCGGCCTCGGCCGCTTGCTTATAAAGCCCGATCGCCTCGTCCCTCTTGCCGGCAGCGGCGGTCGCGCGGGCGAGCAGCGCGACATAATGGGCTTCGCCCGGATGCTGCGCCGCCGCTTCGCGGCAGGCGGACATCGCGAGATCGGCGTTGCGCGCCAGCGTTTCGAGCTCGACGCCGGGATAATCCGCGGTGGCGTCGCGCGGATGCGTCGCCAGCCTTTGGCAGAGGACGGCGGGCGGCGCGCCGGCGCCTTCAGCGTCCGGCAGGCGCTCGATCAGCGCCTCGGCCTCCTGGCGATGCGCGCCGCTCGGATAGCGCGCCAGATAGAGATCGAGGAGCGGCCGCTGGCGCTCGCTTTTCGCCAGGCGCCAGAGCAGGTCCTCGACATTTTCGCTCTTTGGCGAAGCGGCGGCGCCCGGCTTGGCCTGGCGGCCGATTTCGGCGAGCAGCGCCTTGGCGTCGCCGACATGCGCGCCCTCGGGATAGCGGTCGAGATAGATGCGCAGCAGGCTGGCGTCCTTCTGGCCGGCGCCGAGCCGCCATAGCAGCGTCTCGGACGAGCCTTCCGCCGCCTCGCCCGGCGCGAAATAGAATTGCCGGGTCAGCGAGGAATTTTCCCACGGGATCTGCGCGCCGCCGGTCGTCGCGATGACGTCCTTGCGCACCTCGATCATCATGCTGGAAATGTCCTCGCCGGTCGTCGCGAGATGGCTGAGCAGGGCCTGCGCGAAGGGGCTGTTCCGGCCGGCGCCGTCATAGGCGACATTGTCGGGCTGGGTGGCGAAGGCGATCAGGAAATTGGCGGCGTCGCCGACCCGCGCCAAGCCCTGCGGGTGGATCGGCGAAGCGTCCTTGACCGGATTGGTCCGGCAGGCGTCGAGAAACAGAAGATGCAGGCCTTTCGCCTGCTGCAAAGCCTTCATCACGTCGTCGAAATGGATTGTCCGCTTGTAAATGTCCTGCTCGTCATGCAGTTCCGCGTCGACTGGGATGAGGTAGTTATGGCCGGCGACCTGCACGCCATGGCCGCTGTAATAGACGAGGGAGACGTCCGCGTCGGCCGCCGCCTTGGCGAAAGCCGAGATCGCCCGCTCCATGCCGGCAAGGTCGAGATCGAGGCCGAGGCTCACTTTGAAGCCGAGCGTCTGCAAATCCGCGCCGATGTCCTTGGCGTCGAAAGTCGGATTGGCCAGAGCGGGAATGTGCCGGTATTGGCCGTTGCCGATCACCAGCGCGACGCGGGTTTCGGCGAAGGCGCGGCCGGCGATCAGCGCAGATAAAGCCAGGAGAAGCCAGAAAAGCCAAAGCGGCGGCGCGCCCACCCGGCGCGGCGCTGGCGGGTCGCGATCCGTTCGGGCCAAATCGAACCTCACCGCCCTCGCTCTCAAGACGCGACCGAAGCGTGATGACTCTAAGTTTGGACCCTCCGGTCATTGCGAGCGAAGCGAAGCAATCCACTCGTAGGGCGGCGCTCTATGAATGGATTGCTTCGTCGCTTCGCTCCTCGCAATGACGGGTTTTAGAGGCCGGAAGCTTTCTCCAACTTATTCTCCGCCACCGCAAGCGTTTCGGCCACGAACGTCCCTTGCCGGGTCTCGGCTTTGAGCACGACCGGATCGTCCGCCTTGAGCAACGAAATCGTCTTGCGCACCTCGGCGATGGCGCTCTTGATCGCGCGCGTCGCCTGAGCGCGCGTCTTGGCCTGGCGGACGCGATGGGCGGCGCGCGAGACGATGTCGGGCAAGCCTCGCAATTCCGGCGGCAAGGGCGGGGAAAGATTGCGCAAGGCGGCGGCATAGGCGTCGAGCGCGTCGGCGACGCAAATGCGGTCGTCCTCGGCGCATTGCGAGATCGCGGCCTCGGCGGATCGGGCGACAGGTTTGGGGTCCGGGCCGCGTTCTGGCGCGGCGACGGCGCTCGGGAAATGCGGGCCGCCGTTCCCACCCGACGAGGAGCCGGAGCCGCCTCCCCCATTCCCGGGGCCGGCCGCGGTCTGCGCATTGCAAGTCTCGACCATGAGGCCGAGCGCCAGCGCGACCAGCGGACCAAGACACAAAGCGCGAAGGGCGGCGGTCATCATTTGCGGGTCCTCGGAACTTGAGGGAGCGCCGATCCGGTCGGCCTCTGCTCGTTCGGCGAACGACGCGCCGGCGCTTAGAGAGCGCTGAAGCTTAAGCGCTCGTCAAGCCGGCGCGCCTTCCGATTACGGTCCGCGGCCCCGCGCAAATTTCCGCGCGCCATGTGCGAAGCGCCACATCGTCCGAGCGGCAGGCGCGCTAAGTCATCCTTGCGCGACGGACTTATCCCCGAAGCGATCGTTAAGATCAGGAGGGCGCCATGGAGCGCGTTCCGAGCCACAACGCTTTCAACCTCCTCTTCGTCATCGGCTTCTTCGCGAGCTTCGTTTTCACGCTGCTTCATTTCGGCTGAGCGCCGAGCCGATCGGGCCAAGGAATGGAGGGAAAGATGAGCCAAGCTTCAAACATTCGATCATGGACGCCGGATGACGTTCTCGCCGAGCCGACGCTGACCGACGGCGAGGCGCGATCCGTGCTCAGGCGCCAGTTGATCGGCTCCGCCGTCGCCGCGATGGTCGTGATCCTCTTCGCGGGATTCACCGCGATCCGGTCCGGACACGAGACGTCCTCAGAAGCTGCCGGGCGCCGCTTGGCGGTCGTCCAGCAGCCGAGCTTCGTCGCGCCGGCTGGGCGACTCGTCGCTTTGAAGCGTCCATTGAGCGCGCCAGCAACGCAATCCGAGCAGCATTGATTTCGGCCGGCGCGCGAAGCCGCTTCATGCTGCCCGTCGGCCCGCCGATTCGCGCTCGGCGGGCTGAACTTTTTATGGCGCCTGGCGAGCGTCCAATCCTCACAATCGCCGCGGCGCTAAGCCGAGCGAGCCCCTTCCTCGCCCGCTTCCCTTTCTGCGATCTCCCTCAGCGCCTCGATCGGCACCGGCTCTTGCGTGACGAGATCGGTTACGACGACATTGGCGCGTTGCGCGGCGAGATGCTCCTCGGCCAGTTCCAGCGCTTCCCTGGCCGTTTCGCATTTGTGGGCGAACACGCCCTCTTCCAATCCCCAACCGACGGAGTAGGGCATAGGCGCTCCTTGAGATTAAGGATCGAACTGCGGGTTGCCCTTGTCGTGCATCAGCGCGACGCCCTTGCCGATATACGCGATCGCGGCGGCGGTCTTCTCGTCTCCGTCACGCGCGGCCAGGTTCGAGATGATGCCGGCGCAATCTTTCGCGACGCCTTCGCGAATTCGCTCCATGACAAAAGCGCGCGACATGTGGATCGTCTGCTGCGCCGACTGGGAAACGCAGGCGGTCAGCGAGAGCATCAAATGATCGTCGTGAGCGAAGGCCCCGTTCGGGGCGAGCGCCGCCGCGCTGCACAGAGCGGCGCCGAAAAGAGTCGTTCCGATGAGCTTCATTCGTTCCTCCCGGGGCTTAAAAGCCGTTCTCGCGGCCGCTCTGGGATAGCCAGGCCGCTCCGTTTCGCCCCAGATTTTCTATTAAGCGCTTGATTTAATGGTGGGCGCGACAGGGATCGAACCTGTGACCCCT
>DATGLU010000421.1:0-7862 GCA_035294045.1 Roseiarcus sp.
CCGAAATCCGGGAAAGCCTCGGCCTTCCCGTCCTCACCGACGTGCATGAGCCGAGCCAATGCGGCCGCGTCGCCGAGGCGGTCGATATCCTGCAGATTCCGGCCTTTCTCTGCCGGCAGACCGATCTTCTCGTCGCCGCGGCGCGAACCGGCCGGGCGGTCAATGTGAAGAAGGGACAATTCCTCGCGCCTTGGGACATGAAGCATGTCGCCGCCAAGATCGCCGACGCCGGCGGGCGCGACATTCTCGTCACCGAGCGCGGCGCGAGCTTCGGCTATAATACGCTGGTCTCCGATATGCGCGCCTTGCCGATCATGGCGGCCGAAACCGGCGCCCCGGTCATATTCGACGCCACCCATTCGGTGCAGCAGCCCGGCGGGCAGGGCGCTGCTTCCGGCGGCCAGCGCGAATTCGTCGCCGTTCTCGCCCGCGCGGCCGTCGCCGTCGGCGTCGCCGGAATCTTCATCGAAACCCATCAGGATCCGGATCGCGCGCCGTCCGATGGGCCGACCATGCTGCCGCTCGGCGATTTCGAGGCGCTGGTCGGCGAATTGATGGCGTTCGATCGCCTGGCCAAATCCCGGCGCGACCAGCCGCAATGACGCCGCCTATTGCGGCAGGTGCGCGAGACCCTACTTTCCTCTAGGGTAAGTCGTCGCCGCTTTCTTCGGCCGGCTCAGGGAAGTTCTCGCCAATGCCCGCCCTCATAGCCGGCCTCGTCGTGCTCTATCTGCTCCTCTTCGGGGTCAAGCAATTCTCCCGCTTGAGCCCGGCCGCGGCGGCGCGCCTCGTCCGCCAGGGCGGCGGAGCGCTCGGTTTGCTCGCCGCGTTGCTGCTATTGCTGCGCGGCAGCGTGGTGCTCGCTGCGCTCCTCGCCAGCACGGCTCTGGGCTTTGCCGGCTGGCGCAACGCCGCCAATCTCGGCGCGTGGTTGCGCGGCGCGCGCCGGCCAGCCGCCTGGCGCGCCCGCTCGGCGCTGATCGAAGTGCAGCTTGACGGGCGAACCGGCCGGATCACCGGATGGGTTTTGGCCGGGCCCTTGGAGGGCCAGGCCCTGGACGCGCTGACCCGGCCGACCTGCCTTGATCTCTACGCCACGTGCGTTGCGAGCGACCCGGACGGCGCACGCCTCTTAGAGACGTATCTCGACCGCCGGTTTGCCGGATGGCGTGAGACAACACAGGGTCAGGGCTACGCGCGGGGCGCTCAACCGCGCGCTGGAATCATGACCGAGAAAGAGGCCTATGAGACCCTGGGCCTTGCGCAGGGCGCGAGCGCGCAGGAGATCGCGCGGGCGCATCGCGCTCTGATGAAGAAGCTCCATCCAGATTATGGCGGAGCGACCAGCCTGGCGGCGCGCGTCAATCAGGCTAAGGACATCTTGCTCCGCCGCCATTGAACTCTACTCCACTCCACTCAACACCCGCCGCGACAATTCAGTCGCGCGTGGCGAAACAGGAAAATCCGGTCCGTTTGAGCGATCGGCAGGCGGCTTCCGCCGCGTTGGCGTCGAGCACCGCGAAACGCGCCCGATAGAGCGTCGCGTCGCCCTTTTGCACCTTCTCGGTGAACGGCTTGGCGAGCGCCAAGGTCGAGCGGTTCTCGGCCCGAGCGCGGTTCAGCATGTCGTTGGCCTTGGCGGCGTCGTCGGTCGCCGCGATCTGTACTTTCCAGCCTTCGTGAGCGACCGGCTGGATCGCCACGGATTTCGCGACGCGGGTCTCCTCCGCAGCGCGGCTTTCCTCGGCTTTGGCGAGGCGCCCGTCTGCGTGGCTTTCTTCCGGCTTGGCGCTGCGCGCCTCGGCGGCCGGGTGAGCCGCCGCCGCGGCGAGCATCGCCTGCTTCAGTAGAGCTTCCGGCTTGACCGGCGGGACCGGATCGGGACTGCGGACGACGCCGTCGGGACCCTTGACCCAGCCGAGCGCGGCTGGGTCGGCGAGACGCTGCGCGACGGCCTCGATCGGCTTCGGCGCCGCCTCGGCCTTAAACGCGACGGCTTGACGAAGGGCCAGCGCCGGCGCCGGGCTCGCCGTTTCCGCGGTGGTGATCGAAGCAGTCCTCATCGTATCGACCGGCTTTACGGGCTGCGGCGCCTCGGCGCGTTCGGCGACGCTGACCGGCGGCAGCGGCGTCGGAGCGGCGGCGCGGCTCGCCTGAGCGCGGGCCGCCCGAGCCGGCGTCTGATCGGCTTCCTGGTCGTCGCCTTCGGCGAGCGATTCGGCCTCCATCTCCTCCTTGCTGGCGGCTTCGCGGGCCGGAGGCAGCGGCGCCGGCTCGGCGCGGCGGCCGGCGACGCGGATCGGCTCGGGCGCGCTGGCTTCGGCGATCATCGGCGCGGTGCGCCCGACGCTGGCCTGCGCGTAGTGTTGATAGAGGAGCTGCTCCATCATCGCGTCGCGCGCGCCGGCCGAGCGTCCGCCCAGCACGACGGCGACGATGGAGCGGCCGTCTCGATGCAGCGAGGTCAGGAGATTGAAGCCGGAGGCGTTGGTGTAGCCCGTCTTGATGCCGTCGACGCCGTCGATGCGGCCGAGCAGGTGATTGTGATTGCCGATCGTCTCGCCGGCGAATTCGAACGAATGGGTCGAGAAGTAATGGAAGTAGCGCGGAAAGCGCTCCTCGACCGCCCGGCCGAGAATCGTCAGATCGCGCGCTGTCGTGATCTGGCGATCGTCGGGCAGGCCGGAAGCGTTGACATAGACGGTGCGCGTCATGCCGAGCGCGCGCGCCTTGCGCGTCATCATCTCGGCGAAGCTCGCCTCGTCGCCGCCGATCTTCTCGGCGATGGCGACCGCGATGTCGTTGGCGGAGCGGGTGACGATCGCCTTGATCGCGTCTTCGGTCGAAAGCGAATCGCCGGGGGCGAGGCCGAGCTTGGACGGCGCCTGGCTCGCCGCATGCGCCGAGATTTCGATCGGCGTGTCGAGCGTCATGCGGCCCTTCTCCAATTGCTCGAAGAGCAAGTAGAGGGTCATCACTTTGGTAATCGAGGCGGGATGGCGCAGCGCGTTCTCATTGACCGCATAGAGCGTGCGGCCGGAATTCTCGTCGACGACCATCGCCGAGAAAGGCGGCGAATAGGCCGGCGCGCGATAGGTCCAATAGTGATGATGGCGGTAGGATCGCCGATAGACGCGGGCGTAATGATGGCGCGGCGCGTGGGCGGCATAGCCGGAATAGCGCCAGCCGCCGCGCGCGTCGACCGGCGAGGTCAGCGTGGCGTAAGCCAATAGCGATATGCAAAATCCGGAAATAAGACGCGTGACACGGCCGCCGGCTCTCGCCCCCAGACCTAACGCCATAACTGCCCCAACTCATCTAGGCGAAACGGGCGCGATTGGCCTCGCGGCGACCGTTGCGCTTACCACACATGCCTAAAACCTATGGCGACGCGGTTACTCTCGCGTTAATGCGAAAGCGCCAAGCCGCGCTTTTTGGCCGCAAGCCCATGACGCCAAAGAGAAAAGCTCAACAAGGTAAATATCCGAGCCGATCGGCTCGGCGCCTCGCTGTCGCTCTTTGGCCGCTCGCGACTTCATCGAATTGCCTTGTAAATGGGTCATGATCGCGACGGCCGCGGGAATTTTGATGGTGCGTTGCAAAATAATCTTGACATTCATTGTGCGCCGCACATATTCACGTTCAAGCGGTCCGTGAAGCGATCGGCGGGCCAGGCCCGAGCGGCCGGCGATATGTGATGAAAGGCGGAGACGAAATGTACGCGACGTTTGAAGATTTCCAGAAATTCGGCAAACAGCAATTCGAGGCGGTGGCCGCAGCGGCGACCTCGCTGACTCGCGGCTGGCAGGAGATCGCCGCTGAGACGACGGAATTCTCGAAGAAGGCGATCGCCGCCAATACCGACGTTTTCGAGAAGCTGCTCGGCGCCAAGACGCTTGACAGCGCGATCCAGATTCAGACCGAATTCGCTAAGTCGAGCTACGAGGACCTCGTCGCCGAGACGACCAAGCTCGGCGAGCTCTATGCGCGTCTCGCCAAGGAGGCGTTCAAGCCGGTCGAGACGGCCTACGCCGCGGTTCAGCCGAAGTAAGCGCCGGCTTTTCGGCAATTATTTTCGAGTTTCGAACGCCGGTGATTCGCGTTCGAGCGTTGCGTATCAAGAGGCCCGGCCTGCGCCGGGCCTCTTCTTATTTGATCGGCGGCCGCCGCCGGACCCCTGGCGTGAGCCTTGCAAGGGCCTTAAATTAGATCGATCATTCGAACGCGAGCGACGCATTCTCAAGCGTCGCGTTTGAATCGAAGCGGTTGGGTCGAGAGGTCGAAAGTGGCTGGCGAAACCATTGTGGGCGCCGGACGTTTGAGAGCGCGGATGGCGATGGTGGCGCGCTGGTTGTTTGCTCCGCTCGGCGCGGGGCGGACGCCGGCGCCGAACGGGCGGATAGAACCTGTGGCGGCGAGGGAGCCTCGAAAAGGTCCGGAAGGTCCAGGCTCGGGCGCGGCGGTGATCACCCGCACGCGCGCGCAGACCAAGCGGCCGAACATGTATCGGGTGCTGCTGCTCAATGACGACTACACGCCGATGGAGTTCGTCATCATGGTCCTCCAATCCTACTTCAACAAGAACCCGGAGGAGGCGACGAGGATCATGCTCCACGTCCATCATAACGGCGTGGGGGAATGCGGCGTCTTCACTTACGAAGTCGCCGAAACGAAAGTGGCGCAGGTCATGGACCACGCCCGCAAGAACCAACACCCGCTGCAATGCATCATGGAAAAGAAGTGAAAGGCGCTCCATGCCATCCTTTTCGCGCGCCCTCGAAAAGACCCTCCACCGAGCCCTCAGTCTCGCCAGCGAGCGTCACCACGAATATGCGACGCTCGAACATCTGCTGCTTGCCCTGATCGACGACAGCGACGCGGCCGCGGTCATGCGGGCGTGCAATGTCGAGCTTGAGGCGCTCCGCAAGACCGTCATCCATCATATTGATACGGAACTCGAAAACATCGTCGTCGAGGGCAGCGAGGAAGCCAAGCCGACGGCCGGGTTCCAGCGCGTCGTGCAGCGCGCCGTCATTCACGTCCAGTCCTCCGGACGCGACGAGGTGACCGGCGCCAATGTGCTGGTCGCGATTTTCGCAGAGCGCGAGACCCACGCCGCCTATTTCCTGCAAGAGCAGGACATGACGCGCTACGACGCGGTCAATTACATCAGCCACGGCATCGCCAAGCGGCCCGGTTTGTCGGATGCGACGCGCACGCCGCGCGGCGCCGACGACGACCAGGAATCGCGCGAATCGAAAGAGCAGAAGGAAGGCCAGGACAGCAAGAAAAAGGAAGCCGCGCTCGAAGCTTACTGCGTCAACCTCAACAAGAAGGCGAGGGACGGGCGGATCGATCCGCTGATCGGCCGCGAGGCCGAAGTGCAGCGCACCATCCAGGTCCTGTGCCGCCGCCAGAAGAACAATCCGCTGCTTGTCGGCGAGCCCGGCGTCGGCAAGACGGCGATCGCCGAAGGCCTGGCGCACAAAATCGTCAAGGGAACGGTGCCGGAAGTGCTCGCCGAGGCGACGGTCTTCGCCCTCGACATGGGCGCGCTGCTCGCCGGCACGCGCTATCGCGGCGATTTCGAAGAGCGCCTCAAGCAGGTGATGAAGGAGATCGAGCAGCACAAGGACGCGATCCTGTTCATCGACGAGATCCACACCGTGATCGGCGCCGGAGCCACCTCGGGCGGGGCCATGGACGCTTCGAATCTCTTGAAGCCGGCGCTGGCGCAGGGCGTGCTGCGCTGCATCGGCTCGACGACGTACAAGGAGTATCGCCAATATTTCGAGAAGGACCGCGCTCTCGTCCGGCGCTTCCAGAAGATCGACGTCAACGAGCCGAGCGTCGCCGACGCGATTGAAATCCTTAAAGGGCTCAAGCCCTATTTCGAGGACTTTCACAAAATCCGTTACACCGGCGAGGCGGTCAAGGCGGCGGTCGAACTCTCGGCGCGCTACATCCACGATCGCAAATTGCCGGACAAGGCGATCGACGTCATCGACGAGACCGGCGCCTCGCAAATGCTGCAACCCGAGGCCAAGCGCAAGAAGACGATCGGCGTCAAGGAGATCGAGGCGACAATCGCGACCATGGCGCGCATCCCGCCCAAGGCCGTCTCCAAGGACGACGCCGAGGTGCTGCAGCATCTTGAAGAGGGCTTGAAGCGCGTCGTCTATGGCCAGGATACGGCGATCGCGGCTTTGGCTTCGGCGATCAAGCTCGCGCGGGCCGGCTTGCGCGATCCGGAAAAGCCGATCGGCTGCTACCTCTTCTCAGGCCCGACCGGCGTCGGCAAGACCGAAGTCGCCCGCCAGCTCGCCGCCAGCCTCGGCGTGGAGCTCACCCGCTTCGACATGTCCGAATATATGGAGCGCCATTCGGTGTCGCGGCTGATCGGCGCGCCGCCCGGCTATGTCGGCTTCGACCAGGGCGGCCTGCTCACCGATGCGATCGACCAGCATCCGCATTGCGTGCTGCTGCTCGACGAGATCGAGAAGGCCCATCCCGATCTGTTCAACATCCTGTTGCAGATCATGGATCACGGCAAGCTCACCGACCATTCCGGCAAGCAGATCGACTTCCGCAATGTGATCTTAATCATGACCACGAACGCCGGCGCGCAGGACCTCGCCAAGGCCGCGTTCGGTTTCCATCGCTCGAAGCGGGAAGGCGACGACAAGGAGGCGATCGACCGGCTGTTCGCGCCGGAATTCCGCAATCGGCTCGACGCGATCGTGCCGTTCGGCCGCCTGCCGACCGAGGTCATCGCCCAGGTCGTCGACAAGTTCATCCTGCAGCTCGAGGCGCAGCTCGCCGACCGCAACGTGACGATCGAGCTGACCGACGCGGCGCGCTCCTGGCTGATCAAGAACGGCTATGACGAGGCGATGGGGGCGCGGCCGATGGCTCGCGTCATCCAGACCGCGATCAAGACGCCGCTCGCCGACGAGGTCCTGTTCGGCCGTTTGAAGAATGGCGGCGTGGTGCGCGTCGTCGTCACCAATGACGAGAACGGCGCCAAGAAGCTCGGCTTCGTCTATCCCGACGGCCCGGCGCGGCCGCGGCTCGAGCGCGACATCCTCGTCGCCGGCCGCAAGCGCGTCGAGGACGAGCCGGAAGTGCGCAACGCCCGCAGCCGCAAGGCGCGCGCCAGCGACGGCGATGCGCCCGAGGACGACGCGCCCGAAGCGCCGCCGCCGGAAGAAGAGCAGGCGACATAGGGCGTTGTGTCATTCCCGCGCAAGCGGGAATCCAGGAAGCCGCGGCGCATAGGGATAGACCGTACTGGATTCCCGCTTGCGCGGGAATGACACGGCTCGGGGGGAGGGGGCGCGCAATGAGAAGCTACCAAGTCGTCGACTTCGGCGCGCCGCTCGTCGAAGCCGAGGCGCCGACGCCGCAGCCGCAAGGCGCGGAAGTGCTGCTCGAAGTCGTCGCCGCCGGCGTCTGCCATAGCGATCTGCATATCTGGGAAGGCGGCTACGATCTCGGCCGCGGCAAAAGGCTGTCGCTGAAGGATCGCGGCATCAACCTGCCACTGACCATGGGCCACGAGACCGCCGGCCGCGTCGTCGCGCTCGGGCCCGACGCAAAGGGCGCCGCGATCGGCAAGACGTTCCTTGTCTATCCGTGGATCGGCTGCGGCCAATGCGCGGTCTGTCGGCGCGGCGACGAGAATCTGTGCGCCGCGCCCAATTGCCTCGGCATCCACCGCAATGGCGGCTATGCCGATCACATCCTGGCGCCCGATCCGAAATACCTGATCGATCTCGACGGGCTCGATCCGGCGACGATGGCGCCTTTCGCCTGTTCGGGCCTCACCGCTTTCAGCGCGCTGAAGAAGGTCGCGGCCGGGC
>DATGLU010000422.1:0-2730 GCA_035294045.1 Roseiarcus sp.
CCGCGGTCGACGCCGCGCCGCCGCCGGAGCGCGAGCCGGCTGTGGAGCCGCCGCCCAGCGAGCCTGCGGCCGAGGCCGAGTTCGCCGAGGCGGCCCATCAGCCCGAGCCGAGCGCGGCGGAGCCAGCCGAAGCTTCGCCGCCGCGCCCGAAGCGCTCCGGCTGGTGGCAGCGGGCGCGCGCCAGCATTGTCGGCGAATGAAGACGCCGCCCACGAAGGTTTGACCTGGGCCGCGGCTTGGCCTTGCGCGAATCTCGCCGTATTGAGGCGCTAGGCTAAAATTTGCGCTTGTCGTCGCAGCCGGCGCGCCTCGTCGCCGGACGCCCCAGAAGAGGTCGATATGAAACGCTTTCTCGCCCTTGCCGCCGCGGCGGCGCTTATCTTTGGCGCCGTCCCGGCGCCGGCGGCGGAATTCACCCCGGCGCAGAAGGACGAGATCGGCGGGGTGGTGAAAGACTACCTCATCGCCCATCCGGAAGTGTTGCGGGAGGCGCTCGACGCGCTCGACAAGCACGAAAAGCAGGCCGCGGCCGAGGCGCAAAAGAAGATCGTCGCCGATCAGTCGAGCCTTCTCTTCTCGTCGCCGCATCAGGCGACGGTCGGCAACCCGAACGGCGGGGCGACCTTGGTCGAGTTCTTCGACTACAATTGCCATTATTGCAAAGGCGCGCTGCCGGACATCGCCCGGCTGATGAAGGACGATCCCAACCTCAAAGTCGTGCTGAAAGATTTCCCGGTCCTCGGGCCTGATTCGGTCGAAGCGGCGCGCGTCGCGATCGCGGTGCGCAATCAATTGACCGGCGACAAGTTCTGGCAATTCCATCAGAAGCTGCTCGGCATGCATGGCCGGGTCGGCAAGGCCGAGGCGCTCGCCGTCGCCAAGGACCTCGGCCTCGACATGGACCGGCTGAACAAGGACATGGCGACCCCCGAAGCGCGGACCAGCATCGAGGAAGTGATGCGCATGGCCGACGCGCTGCAGATCAACGGCACGCCGAGCTTCGTCGTCGGCCAGGAGGTCGTGATCGGCGCGGTCGGCTACGACCAGCTCAAGGACAAGATCGACAGCGTGCATAAATGCGGTCACGCGGTCTGCTGACCGTCGCGCTGGCTTGACGAAACCCATATCTCCTGCGCGTAGCCCTCACCCCAACCCTCTCCCGCAAGCGGGAGAGGGGGCGTTCAGCGATCTTCATCAGCGTAGCGCTGTAGCCGCGGTCGACCGCGGGTTAAAACCCCTTCTCCCGCTTGCGGGAGAAGGTGGCCGCGAAGCGGCCGGATGAGGGTAAGCCGCAGCGACGGATATGTTTGCGTTCTACGAGGGGGCTGATTCGCCGTGACCACTTTGCAAGCCATCGTCATGGCCGTGCTGCAGGGCCTGACGGAACTATTCCCGGTCAGCAGCCTCGGCCACGCGGTTATCCTGCCGCGACTGCTGCATTGGCCGATCGACCAGAAGGCGCCGGACTACCTGCCCTACCTGGTCGTCATGCATCTCGGCACGGCGATCGCGCTGTTCCTCTATTTCTGGCGCGATTGGCTGGCCTTCCTCGTCTCGCTGATCAATCCGGCCAATCCGCGCGGCTCGGCCGATCGCCGCATCTTCCTGCTCGTGGTTCTGGCGACCATTCCGGCGGTGATCGTCGGAACGATCGCGCGCAAGATTCTCGGCGACGCGTTCGGGTCGCCGATGATTGCGGCGATTTTCCTGATCGTCAACGGCTTCATCCTGTTCGCCGGCGATAAGGTCGCCGGCCAATCGGTCGGCGTGCTCGACCAGCTCAATTGGAAAGGCGCCCTGGCGATCGGCGTCGCGCAATGTTTCGCGCTGATCCCCGGCATTTCGCGCTCCGGCGCGACGATTGTCGCCGGCGTCGTCGCCGGCCTGCAGCACAAGGACGCCGCGCGCTTCTCCTTCCTCATGGCGACCCCGATCATCCTCGGCGCGACCGTCCACGAGGCGCCGGCTCTGTTCAAGCAAGGCGCGACCCTCGGCGGCGCGGCGATCCTCTCCGGCGTCGTCGCGGGGATCGTTGCTTATGTCTCGACGACCATTCTCATGCGCTATTTCAACAAGCACGAATTCGAAGCGCTGAACCCGTTCGCCTACTATTGCTGGGCGGCGGGGGCGGTGAGCGTGGCGTTGATTGCGCTCTGGTAGCCGCAATGGTCGCGGTCGACTTACGGGCGGACAATTGGGGAGCAAGAACGGCGAGTAGCGTCAGGATATAGCAACTTTAGCCGCTTACGAGCGTCTCGTTGCTCGTGACTGTCGCGTAGACTTTATCGTATGCCGACGGACCCGCGACAGTAATGCCGAACTGCCGATCGAAAGCGACCAAAGTTTTATCCAAGTACTTCGCGGCGAGGAGGAGGTAGTTAAGATCGAGTTCGAGCGCCAGGCTCTTTGGCCGACGATGATAGCGATGGAGTGGATTATCGCAGGCCATGAGATTATAACGTGCGATATGATGCCACATCGAATGAGCGCATGCGCTGAAAGGTGTATAGACGAAGTTGTAAAAATCAAGGCAATCCGCCTCATCCGCCATCTGGCGGACCGACAGCCCCGACCATTTGCCCAAGTCGACGTCCTGAAGAAAGCACGCGCGCTGCCTCTCAATCCACCTCATGGAGGCATCGAAAAATGCTTCTTCCTCGGCCGTGGGAGCTCGATCGCCGATCTCGGCCTTACGGTGCTCAAGTTCGAGCTTAGCCTGACCAAGTCCAA
>DATGLU010000423.1:0-20869 GCA_035294045.1 Roseiarcus sp.
AGGTGCTCACCTCGCCTGAGACCTACGAGCAGCATCCGGAACGGGCCTGGGAGCGGTTCAAGAACAAGGTGCGCAAGCCGCGCGACCTCGCGGTGCTGATCGAGCTCGCCGCTTGGCGCGAAGGCGAGGCGCAAAGCCGCGACGTGCCGCGTTCGCGCGTCCTAAAGGACGACGCGCTGGTCGAGATCGCCCTGGCCGCGCCGCGCAGCCCCGACGCGCTCGCCAATTTGCGCGCCTTTCCGCGCGGTATGGAGCGCGCCAAGGCGAGCGCCGAGATTCTCGCCGCCGTCGAGCGCGGCCTGGCGCGCGATCCCAAGGCCTTGCCGAAGATCGAGCGCGAGCGCCGCGCCCCGCGCGGCTCGGCGGCGACGGTCGAATTGCTCAAGGTTCTGCTCCGCCAGGTTTGCGACCAGAGCGGCGTTGCGGCCAAGATGATCGCCACGGTCGACGATCTTGAAATGATCGCCGCCGACGATCGCGCCGACATCGCCGCGCTCAAGGGCTGGCGCCGCAAGTTGTTCGGCGACCGCGCCTTGGAGTTGAAGCAAGGCCGGCTCGCTTTGACGGTCGAGGATGGCAAGGTCGTCACGTTGGAATGGCGCGACGCGGAAGAGCCGAAAGCGGCCGCGGCCAATTGAGCGCCGCGCGCCGGACCGCAATCGGCGCTTCGTCCACAAAATGTGGCGAGATTGCGATGTGCGATCCTTGACGTTTGTGAACGGAACTGGCGTCTAGAAGCGCGCCGTGGGGGCTCGGCGCGGGCCAAGCGGAAAGAACCGTGTATCGGACCTGCGCCGCGAGGGGGGCTGAATGAGCAATCGCACCTGGTACGTCGCCGTCGACGGCAAACAGGCCGGGCCTTATCCCGAGGACCAGTTCCTCGAATTCATCGCCAACGGCCAGATCGATCGTAATTCGCTGGTCTGGAGCGAGGGCATGGCCTCCTGGCAGCGCGCAGGCTATGTGCCGGGCCTTTTCGCGCCGGTCCAACCGCCGCCGGCGCCCCGCCAAGCCCCGCCGGAGGCGTTTCGTCCACAGCCCGTCGCCGTGGCGGCGCAATCGGAGGATTTCGCGGGCGACCGCCTGGAGGCCGAGTTCGGCGCGCTGCCGCTGTTCGGACGCACGCTGCTCTACGCGATCGGCATGGCGCTGATCGTCACCGCGCCCTGGGCGGCGGCGAGCTTCTATCGCTGGCTCGCCGCCCGCATCCGGGTCCCAGGCCGGCCCGATCTCGCCTTCGAAGGCAAGGCGGGCGACATCTGGTGGGTCTTCATCCTGATGGCGCTGCCCGGCATCGGCGGCGTTTTCGCGCTGTTCCTGACGGTGAAGACGATCCGCTGGCTGATATCGAACCTCTCGTCCGAAGGCCGCCGTCTCGGGCTGACCTTTACCGGCGGGGTATGGGGCTATGTCGGGTGGGTCGTCCTATTCATGCTCTCGATCTCTACGATCATCGGCTGGGCCTGGGTGATCTCGGCCGCGATGCGCTGGTTCTGCCGTAACATCCAGGGCGCGACGCGGACGATCGTCTTCGTCGGCAGCGGTGGGCAAATTCTCTGGCGGACCATCGTCTTCAGCCTCGTTTGCGCCTTCATCATCCCGATCCCCTGGATGATGCGCTGGTACTATCGCTGGTACGTTTCGCAGATCGCTCTCGGCTAAGCTCGTCATTGCGAGCGGAGCAAGCAATCCATTTATGGCGCGGCGCTCTGCGAACGGATTGCTTTAGTCGCTTCGCTCCTCGCAAAGACGGCGCCGCTTCACGCCGCGAGCGGCTGAATCTCCGGCTCGCCGCCGATGAGCTTCGAGAACTGTTTGAGCCGGTTCTGCAGCCTTTCGCTGTTGAGGTCGGCAAGGTCCGGCGGCAGCGTCAGCACGACCTTGCCTCTTTGGCAGAGCAGCGGCGTGCGCGGCAATATGCCGGGCATGGCCGCCGAGACGATATAGGCGACGCGCATCGCCGCGCCGAGAATGCGGGCGCGGTCGAGCAGGCGCGGCGAGACCAAGGCGCGAAGCACCGGACCGATCTCGTCCTCGTTGGCAATATGGCGGTACGACGCCGCGAGCGCCAGGTAGGCGCGGCCCGGGTGATCGATGCCGATGAAGCCGGCATTCGCGATGAGGTTCAGCGATTGCTCGCCGCGATAGTCGGGATGGGCGCGCCAGCCGACATCGGAAAGGAGGCAGGCGGCGTGGCGCAAGCGCGCCTCCTGCGGCGTTTCTTCGAGATGGCTCGTACGCAGCAATTGCGTCGTCCAGTCGAACAGCTCTTCGCCATGGGCGGGCGCCCGCGAGCGCAGAATGTTGAACTCCCGCGCCGCCGCGATCAGCGGGTCTTCGGCGCGCTCCGTCTCGTTAAGGCTCTCGTAGAGCAATCCTTCGCGCACGCCGAGCGCCGAGACGACGATTTCCTTCGGCCCGGCGCGGCGGATGATCTCTTCGAGCACCGCGGCGCCATAGGCCAGAAGCGGCCGGCGCGCGCTGGAGACGGCGTCAATCGAGGAGAGCGCATCGGCTTCGACGCGCTCGACGAGGCGGGCGAATTCGAGCGCGTCGCGCGACGGGATGACGTAATTGTGCATCACGCGAAGCTGGTAGTTGCGCTGGCGCATATGCAGGCGCGCGAGCGCGCGCCAGGTGCCGCCGACCGCGTAGAAGGTGCGGCCGGTCAAGATGTCGAGCGGCTTGGCTTTGGCGAGCGCGTCGCGGACGATTTTGGCGGCCTTCTTCGGCGAGCGCTCCGAAGCGTCCATCAGCGACAGGCCGCCGAGCGGCAGGGTGACGCCGCGCCCGACATTGCCGTGCCGGACGTTGATCAGCTCCAGCGAGCCGCCGCCGAGATCGCCGACGACGCCGTCGGCCTCATGGATCGACGAAATGACGCCGAGCGCCGAGAGCTGCGCCTCGCGCTGGCCGGAGAGAATCTCGATCGGGCAACCCAGCGCCTCTTGCGCGCGCGCGACGAATTGCGGTCCGTTGGACGCATCCCGCACCGCCGCCGTGGCGAGCGCGCGAATGTCGGAAATCCGCATCGACTTGCAGAGGACTTTGAATCGCTTCAGCGCCGCGATCGCCTTGGCGACGCCGTCCGCGGGCAAAGCGCCGCTCGTTGCGACGCCGCGGCCAAGGCCGCATAGGACCTTTTCGTTGAAGGTCGGCGTCGGCGCGCGCACCCGCCCCTCATAAGAGACCAGGCGCACCGAATTCGAGCCGATGTCGACGATCGCGACCGGCTCGCCGGGCAGGCGGCCCCGCGCTTCCAGGATCGTTCCGGCGGTTTTTTCCAGCATGCGCCTCTTTAGCGTTTCGGCGCCCGCTTGGTCAGGGGGCGCGGACTCGATTCTTTGAGCCATTTGCCGCGCCCGGAAAGGCTCGGATTGGTCAGGAAATATTTATGGGCGTTGAACGGCTCCTCGCCCGGCGCCGGCTCGATCCGCTCGCTCGATCCGTCGGCCATTACCCGATAGCTTTGCTGATTGTCCATCAGATTGGCGACCATGATCTGGTTGAGCACCTGCTCATGCACGGTCGCGTTGCGCACCGGCGCCAAGGCCTCGACCCGACGGTCGAGATTGCGCGGCATCAGGTCGGCGGAGGAAATATAGACATGAGCGTTCGGGTGCGGTAGCCCATAGCCGCCGCCGAACGCGTAGATGCGCGCATGTTCGAGAAAGCGGCCGACGATCGACTTGACGCGAATCTTTTCCGACAGGCCGGGGACGCCCGGCCTGAGGCAGCATATGCCGCGCACGACGAGGTCGATCTCGACGCCCGCCCGGCTCGCTTCATAAAAGGCGTCGATGATTTCCGGATGGACCAGCGCGTTGCATTTCGCCCAGATCGCGGCCGGCTTGCCCGCCTTGGCGAAGGCGATCTCCTCCCTGACGTGATCGAGGATGCGCTTCTTCAGGAACATCGGCGAGATCGCCATCAGCTCCAGCCCGTCGGGCTCGGCATAGCCGGTGATGAAATTGAAAATGCGCGACACGTCGCGGCCGATCGCCGGATCGGCGGTGAAGAAGGAAATATCGGTATAGGTGCGAGCGGTGACCGGGTGGTAATTGCCGGTGCCGACATGGCAATAGGAGACAAGCGATCCGCCCTCGCGGCGCACCACCATCGACAGCTTGGCGTGCGTCTTCAATTCGATGAAGCCGAAGACGACCTGCGCGCCGGCGCGTTCGAGATCGCGCGCCCAGCGGATATTGGCCTCCTCGTCGAAACGCGCCTTCAACTCAACGAGCGCGGTGACGGATTTGCCCGCCTCGGCCGCCTCGATCAAGGCGCGGACGATCGGGCTGTCCGATGAGGTGCGGTAGAGCGTCTGCTTGATCGCGACGACGGAAGGATCGCGCGCCGCCTGCGACAGGAATTGCACGACGACATCGAAGGACTCATAGGGATGATGGACGACGAGGTCCTTCTGCCGGATCGCCGTGAAGCAATCGCCGCCATTGTCGCGCACGCGCTCGGGAAAGCGCGGATTGTACGGCTTGAATTTCAGCTCCGGCCGATCGAGCGCGACGAGCTGTGCGAGCTCGTTGAGCGCCAGCATGCCTTCGACGAGGAACACGCCGTCGGCGACAATGTCGAGATCGGCCGCGACAAGGGCGCGCAGCGGCTCCGGCATCGCCGCGTCGATTTCGAGCCGGATCACCGAGCCGCGGCGGCGGCGCTTCAGCGCGCTCTCGTATTGCCGTACGAGGTCTTCGGCCTCTTCCTCGACCTCGATGTCGCTGTCGCGGATGATGCGGAAGCAGCCCTGCCCGGCCACTTCATAGCCGGGAAACAATTGGTGCGTGAACGCGACGATGATCTGCTCGAGCATCACGAAGCGCTGCGCGCCGCCGGCGAGATCGGGCAGCTTGACGAAACGGTCGATCTTGCCCGGCACGCGAACGAGGGCGCTCATCGCGCGCTGATCGCTGCGGCGAACGAGCTGCATCGCCAGGCTGAAGCCGAGATTGGGAATGAACGGGAAGGGATGGGCCGGGTCGATCGCCAGCGGCGTGAGGACCGGGAAAACGTGCAGAAGAAAATAATCCTCCAGCCAGCGCTTTTCGAGATCGGTGAGGTCGCCGACATCGACAATGACGACGCCGGCGGTAGCGAGATCGGCCCGCAATTCGCGCCAGCGCTTCTGCTGCGCGCGGACGAGATCGGCGACCCGCTCGCCGATGCGGACCAGTTGGTCGGCCGGCGTCAGCCCGTCCTCGGACGGCGCCAGCAGGCCGGAAGCCACCTGGTCGATCAGGCCGGCGACCCGCACCATGAAGAATTCGTCGAGATTGTCGGCCGAGATCGACAGGAACCGCAATTGCTCGAGCAGCGGATGATTGCGGTTGCACGCCTCTTCCAGAACGCGGCGATTGAATTCGAGCCACGACAATTCGCGATTGATGAAGCGCGCCGGACTGCGCAGGCTATCGACTTGCGTCGCGTCGGCGACCGAGGGCGGCGCTTCGGGGTCGCCGGCCGGCGGGGCGACCACGACGAGCGGCGTCTCGATCTGCGGGCTGGCTTGAGCCCGCGGATTCTCCATTTGCGGCGCCGCGGCGGCGGGACGACGCGCCAAGCAAACCTCCACGAAGGGCGGACCGGACGCCGGTTAAATACGGCCCCGAACCGCTGTTAGTCGTATTCTGCGACAAATCCGCGACGCCGCAAGGGACGGATCAGCCCTCGGTTTCCCCGTCCTTAAGGAGCGCCGCGGCCATGGGCCGGGTCACGGCGCGGCCGCGCGCCAAGGCCTCGCGGTCGAGCGCGGCGACGATCGCGCGCGCCGCGGCGAGCGAGCGCTCGATCCTCACCGCGATATAGTCGATCACCGCCGGCTCGACGCGCAATTGCCGGTCGTCGAACAATTTCACCAGCACCGCCCGCGCCAAGGCTTCGTCCGGCTCGCCGAGCGCGGCGAGCGGCGCGAGGCGCAGGCGCGACAGGAGATCGGCCTTTTGCAGGCCCCAAAGGTCGGGCGCGGCGTTCGCCGTCAGCAACAGCGAGGCGCCGCTCTCGCGGGCGAGATTGACCAGGTGGAAAAGCGCCGCCTCGGCCGCGCCGAGCCGATCCGCGTCGTCGATCAGCAGCGCCTTGGCGGCGGCGAGCTGCGGCAGGTCGGCCTCGCCGAGCGCCTCGCCCTTGATCTTGGCCGCGCCGGCGCGCTCGGCCCAGATCGCGCCGAGATGGCTCTTGCCGGAGCCGGCGGGGCCGACAAGCAGCAGCATCCGGCCCGGCCAGTCCGGCCAGGCGTCGATGGCGCGCAGCGCCTCGACATTCGATGGGGCGGCGAGAAAGTCGTCGCGCGAATAGCGCGGCTCGTGCGGCAGATCGAGAATCAGTTGGCGCGCCAAGCGGGTCATCGCGCCGCTCCCTGCGGCGCAACCCCGACTGTTTTTTCGCTTCTCATCCGCCCTTTGGCTGCAGCAAATCCCATCGATTGCCCCAGCGATCCTCGAAAACCGCCACCCATCCATAAGACTCGCCGCGCGGCGTCTCAAGAAAGCGCACGCCCTTGGCGAGAAGCAGGCGATAATCGCGCCAGAAATCGTCGGTATGAAGGAAAAGGAACACCCGGCCGCCGGTCTGGTCGCCGATCCGCGCCGCCTGGCTTTCGTCGGCCGCCTGGGCGAGAAGCAGCCGCGCGCCGCCGCCCGGCGGCGCCACGAGAACCCAGCGCTTGCCTGGGGTCAGCGGCGTATCTTCGACCAAGCTGAAGCCGAGCGTCTCGGTAAAATAGGCGATCGCCTCGTCGTAGTCGGGGACGACGAAGGTCAGCGCGCCGATCGTCTGATTCACGCCGCCGCTCCCTTGTTCATGTGTTCGAGCCATTGCGCCACATAGACCGCGCCGGAGGCGATAGTTGAGGCGCCGACGAGCCAGATCGCGAATGTTTCGCCTGGCGGAGGCGCGAAGCCGAAGGCTTTGACCCCCAAGACCAATGCGGCGACGGCAATCTGCGCGACCGTGTTGAATTTCGATACCCAGACCGGTCGGATCGCCACGGGATTGTCGAGCAGCCAGGAAATCAGCACCGCGATCAGGATCATCAGGTCGCGCGAGACGACGATGATCGCGATCGCCGCCGGCAATTCGCCAACCACGGCAAGCGTGACATAAATCGAGACGAGCAGCGCCTTGTCGGCGAGCGGATCGAGATAGGCGCCGAGCTCGGTGCGTAGGTCGAAGCGCTTGGCGATGAACCCGTCGACGCCGTCCGACAGGCCGGCGATCACGAAGATGGCGAAGGCGGGCAAAAAGCGCTGCGAGACGATCATCAGAACCGCCAGCGGCGCCAGCAGCAGCCGCGCCAGCGTGATCAAATTGGGCAGGCTGGCGAAAAGCTTGTCGAACTGCATCGAGCGGCGCGTTCCCTCTTCCTTCATTCCGCCGGCCGGCCGAACGGCCAGCTTAGCTCAGGCGTCTCGTCCACGCCGCCTTTCCTGCAAGGCAAGGCTTGCCTCGCCCGCCGAACCGTCGCACATTTCCGGTCGAAATTGGCAGTCTGGGCGCGCCAGAACCTATGCCTCGCGTCCTTGGGGGAGCTCTAAAAACGCCGCATGACCGACGAAGCGCCGGATCCGGCGATGCATTACGGCAATCTGATCAGCGCCTACACCGAAGCGATTCGCCTCAGCGATTTTAAAGCGAATCTCACGGTCCTGTTTGTCGCGATCATGATGGGGCCGGTCGTCGCCTCGAAAGACAAGTTCCCGCATTTTCTGTCGCTGCAAATCGCGCTGGCGCCGTTCCTAGTCGCCTTCTTTTGCCTGCTGATGTGCGTCTTCCCGCGCTTTCCGCGGCGCGGCCGGCGCAATTTCCTGGTCGCCCGCAATCCTCAGCGCGGCGATTTCCTCTATTCCGAGCACAAAGAGGAAGACATCGGGCAGTTGAAGCTCCGGTGCGCCATTCTCTCGGGAATCCTTTTCTGGAAGACGCTGTTCCTGAAGATCAGCTTTTTCATCTGCTTGGCGACGCTGATCGCGACGTTTCTCCTCTTGACCTTTTCGCTGCTTTGATGGGGCGCGGCTGACATGGCGAGCGACGCGAAGACCTATTATCGCAACCAGATCGCGGCTTATACGGACACGATCCGGATCAGCGACTTCAAGGCCAATGTCGCGATCATCTATGGCGCGTTCACAATCGGCCCGGTCATGGGCTTCGCCGACAAGTTTCCGCCCTTCCTGCCGCTGAACGCCGTGCTGCTCCCCTTCGTCGTCGTGTTCTTCTGCCTGCTCGTCTGCCTCTATCCACGCTATCCACGCGCCGGCCGCGAGACTTTCCTGATCAAGGCGAACGCCAAGCCGGAGGATTTCGTCGTCCCCGCCAACCAGCAGATCGTGCTCGAGGGCCAGCAAACGCTGTGCGTGATCCTCTGCAACATCCTCTATTGGAAGACAATCATGTTGCAGATCAGCTTCGCGATCTACATCCTCGGCACGCTGCTGGCCGCGGCCCTGCTGGCCTATTTCAAGCTGTAACGGCCGCGGCCTGAAGTCGGGCCGCCGCAGGATTTCCTAAACATCTGAAATTATGCGAAGTTGATCGAGGAATGTGGCGAATCTCACATGGATTCGCCGCCGACCGGGGAATAATCGGCGTCGCTGTCTGTTGGAGGCTCCTCCTTGTCGCGGGTCGCTTTTGGCGTCGCTTAGCCCCACCGTCCCGCTCGGGAGTTTCTGCGCCCTGCTTCTGGCGTTGGCGGTCAAGCATTTCGTCGCCGATTTTCTCTTTCAGACCCATTGGATGGCGATGGGCAAGGAGCGCTGCGAAGGCTGGCTGGCGCCCTTGGCGGCGCATGTTCTCTGCCACGCCGTCCTGACCCTGTGCATCGCGCTCGTCGTCGCGCCGCGCCTTTGGTGGCTGGCTTTGGTCGACCTCGCCATCCATACCTGCGTCGACCGCGGCAAGAGCGTTGTCGGCCATCGTAGCGGCTGGAACATGACCAAGGCGCAATATTGGTGGCTTCTCGGCTTTGACCAATTCCTGCACCAGATCACCAATATCGGCCTGGCGGCGGCCTTCTACCTGCTCTGAGAGTTTGCAACGACGCGGCGCCGCTTGCGTCCGGCCGAGACGGCCTCTAACGAGGCTCTCGACGAGACGCCGGAACGAGACGGCATGAGAGACGCGCCGCGCCCATCGCTGACCTATGCCGAAGCCGGCGTCGATATCGACGCCGGCAACGCGATGGTCGACGCGATCAAGCCGTTGGTCCGCGCCACCCGGCGGCCCGGCGCCGAAGCCGAGATTGGCGGCTTTGGCGGCCTGTTCGACCTCAAAGCCGCGGGCTTCGCCGATCCGGTCCTGGTCGCGGCCAATGACGGGGTCGGCACCAAGGTCAAGATCGCGATCGACTGCGCCACTCACGACACGATCGGCGTCGACCTCGTCGCCATGTGCGTCAACGACCTCGTCGTGCAGGGCGCCGAGCCGCTGTTCTTTCTCGACTATTACGCGACCGGCAAGCTCGATCCGGCGATCGGCGCGGCGGTCGTCAAGGGAATCGCCGCCGGCTGCCGCGAGGCGGGCTGCGCCTTGATCGGCGGCGAGACCGCCGAAATGCCGGGCCTCTATGCCGGCCGCGACTACGACCTTGCCGGCTTCGCCGTCGGCGCCGCCGAGCGCGGCCGCCTGCTGCCGAGAAGCGGGCTCAAAGCCGGGGACGTGGCGCTCGGCCTCGCCTCTTCCGGCCTCCATTCCAACGGCTTTTCTCTGGTCCGCCGCATCGTCGAGCGCAGCGCCCTGCCCTATGACGCGCCGGCGCCGTTCGCGCCCGGCCTGTCGCTCGGCCTGGCGCTGCTCGCGCCGACCCGGATCTACGTAAAGCCGCTGCTTCGGGCGATCGCCGCCAGTCCCGCCATTCTGGCCTTGGCGCACATAACCGGCGGCGGCTTTCCCGATAACCTGCCCCGCGTCCTGCCCGACGGGCTCGGCGTCGCGCTCGACCTTGGCGCTCTCGCGCCGCCGCCGGTTTTCGGCTGGCTCGCCGAGACGGGCGCGCTGGAGCAATCGGAAATGCTGCGCACCTTCAATTGCGGCGTCGGCATGGTCGCTTTCGCCGAAGCGGAAGGCGCGGCGGAGGCCGCGGCGGCTTTGACCGAAGCCGGCCTTGCGCCGGTGCAAATCGGCGAAGTCGTCGCCGCCGCGAGCGGGCCGCGCGTGCGCTTTTCCGGCAGGCTGGCCCTTTGACCGCGCGCAAGCGCACCGCCATCCTGATTTCCGGCCGCGGCTCCAACATGGCCGCGCTGATCGCGGCGGCGCGCGCGCCGGACTTTCCCGCCGAGATCGTCCTCGTCCTCTCCAACAAGCCGGACGCGCCCGGCCTGGCGCGCGCCAAGAGCGCCGGAATCGCGGTCGCCGCGGTCGATCACAAAATCTATGCCGGCCGCGGCGAGTTCGAAGCCTCGATGCAGGCTCTGCTCGACATCCACCGCGTCGAGCTGATCTGCCTGGCCGGCTTCATGCGGGTGCTGAGCGCGCCTTTCGTGACGCGCTGGCGCGGCCGGATGCTTAACATCCATCCCTCGCTCCTGCCCGCCTTCCGCGGCCTCGACACGCATCGGCGCGCCTTGGCGGCGGGTGTGAAAATTCATGGCTGCACGGTGCATTTCGTCGAGCCGGAGCTCGATTCCGGCCCGATCGTCGCGCAAAGCTTCGTTTCCGTCCGCGAGGATGATACGCCGGAGACGCTCGCCGCGCGCGTGATCGAGAAAGAGCATGTGCTCTACGCCGAGGCTTTGGCCCTGGTCGCGGCGGGACGGGTCACGCTCGACAGCAGCGTCGCGCTCAACAGTTGATCACAGCTTCGCGCCCGCCGCCGTCATTTCGACACAGCCGATTGCTATTTAAAAAGATTGGCGAAGCGGCGGACGTCGCGTAATCGCCGCCGCCCAACGAACCGGCGCTTTTCAAGCGCGTTGAGTTCCATAGAACATTCTGTGGGAGGCGGATATGCGGCAGATGGTCTCTCTCTCCCTTTGCGCGAGCATCGTCGTCGGAAGCTGCGGCGCGGCCGCGGCGGCCGATGTTTCGACTTGGCGCTGGAAAACCTCGCAAGCCCTGCGCGAGCAGCAGGACCGCGAGGCGGACACTGCGAAAGTCTATCGCGAGGCGAGCGCGTTCGAAGTCACGCCCGGCATGCAGCAACGCAGCGACCCCGCGGCCAGCGCCGACCCGCTCTATTCCGGCGATTTGAAAGCGGCGGTCGAGGCGCAGCGCTCCGGTCAGTAAGCCCGCCTTCAATCCGGGCGGAGCACGAAGCCGGCGCGGCGGACGTTGACGATGAGCGGGCGCGGCGCGCCTGCGTCGAGCTTGCGCCGAAGATTGCTCAGATGCACGTCGACGGTGTTGGTCAAGCGCACCGAGCGATATCGCCATACATGCTCGAGCAGCGCCTCGCGCGTCACCACTTCACCGGGATGGCGCATGAAATATTCGAGAATTTTGAAATTCGCGCGGCAGCAATTCGATCGGCCGGCCGTCGCGCCGAACCGACTGATCGATCAAATCCATTTCCAACGGACCGGTCTTGAGCCGCGTCGCGCGCTTATCGCCGAGCCGCCGGGTGATGGCGTCGATCCGCGCGACCAACTCGCCGAGAGCGAAAGGTTTAACGAGATAATCGTCCGCCCCGGCGCGCAAGCCGCGGATGCGCTCCTCGGCGGATTCCGAGGCGCTGATGATGACGATCGGGGCAACGATTCCGCGCTTGCGCATCGTCTCGACGAGTTCGAGCGAGTCGTCGCCGAGCAGGAGACGATCGAGCACGATGACGGCGGCGTCTTCGGCCAGCGCCGCGCGCAACGCGTCCTGTTTGCCCTGCAGAATTTGCGGCGCGAAGCCGTGGCGCTTCAACTCGGCGCCAATTTCGCTGGCGAGGGGCGATTCATCCTCAATGATCAGCGCAAGCCCGCTTCCCGTCAGCTCCGGCCGCTCTAGCTTCCGATTTCTGACCATTGACCCTTGGTCCAGATGCAGCATCTGCTTCCCCCGAGGACGCATTTGCCTACTAATGTTTACTATCCCCGTATTGAGGTTTTCAGCGGATTTCCACCGAAAATTACTGAAAGATACTTTATAATACTCACTTGAGCAGACTTTCGGATCGACATGCGAGCATCTTGAATTTCCCGCAGAGCCGACGTAGCGTCCCGCAAGAGCGCTTCCCGGTAGCATTACATAATGTAGCACTACAGGCGGTAACATTTCAATGGCGGATTCGGATCTCGGCGATTTGGAGCGTGACGTGATGCAGATCGTCTGGTCGTCCGGGCCGATCGCATCGGAAGCGGTTCGTGAACGCCTTTCGAAACCGCTGAAGGAATCGACGGTCAGAACCGTCCTCCGCCGCCTGGAGGAGAAAGGTTTCGTCACCCACGCCGTTCAAGGCCGAACCTACCTCTTTGAGGCGGCGGAGCCGCGCGCCAATGTCGCCGCGCGCGCTGTCAGGCGCATTGTCGATTGGATGTGCAACGGCTCGGTCGAGGAAGTTCTGGTCGGCATGGTCGATACGGCTGTGCTGGATTCGGCGCAGCTCCAGCGCTTGGCGGAGAAGATTGCGAAGGCGAAAAAGCGGAGGGCGTCATCATGATCGCGACATTGCTCGACGCCGCCTTGCGCTCCATCGTGCTGGCGGTTGCGGTCTGGCTGGTCTTAAGGCTCCTCCGGCTGCGCAATCCGCACCTCGAATTGATGGCGTGGACAATCGTCCTCGCCGCCTCGCTGCTCATGCCGGCGACGACGCGATTGGCGGCGATTGCGGTACCGCCGGCGCCGGTCGCCGCGCTCGGCGACCTCATTCCGGCTCCCTCCCAATCTTCATCCTTGCGGCCCGCCGAAGGCGGATTTCTCAATGTCCCCGATGTTTCGCCGACGACGGATTCCGAACTGCCGGCGCCGCCCGCTCCTGCGCCAGCCTCCGGCTTTGATCCCAGGCTCGTCGCTTCGGCGATCTACCTTGCCGTCGCCGGCGTGTTTCTCGCCAGAATGGTCGCAGGCCTCCTGCTGACGCTTCGTCTCGTTCGCGCGGCGGAGCCTCTGCGCAAAAGCCGGAATCCCAAATACGACATCCGGGTCAGCCGCGATCTCTCTGCGCCCGCGACGTTCGGCTCGATCGTCCTGCTGCCGCAAGACTACGCCGACTGGTCGGAAGCGAAGCGATTGGCCGTTCTTGCGCATGAGACGGCGCATGCCCGGCGCGGCGACTTCTATATTCAGATCGCCGCCGCGGTTAATCGCGCGATTTTCTGGTTCAACCCGCTGAGCTGGTGGCTACAGCGTCGATTGTCGCAACTGGCTGAAGCGGTGAGCGACGACGCCGCGCTCGCCTATATCAAGGATAGGCCCCTCTACGCCGAAATTCTGCTCGAACTTTCCCGCGGCGCGCCGATCGGCTACGGCGCCGTCGCGATGGCGCGGCCCGCAACGGTCCGAGCCAGAATCGAGCGCATTCTCGCCGAGACGTCGGCGCCATTGGCGATCGGCGGGCGCGCTCGCGCGGCGTTCATCGTGGCGATGCTGCCGCTGGCCGCGATCGCGGCGAGCCCGCTGGCGGCGCGGCCGTCGCCGCAGGAAAATGGAGCAATCCGCGAAGCGGCCGTCCGGGCGCCGATGGCTTTCGTTCCTGCGGTTCGCGCCGCGGACGCCTCGCCTCCGATCGAAAGCGAGGAACGTACGGCGCTTCCCCCGACGGATGAAAACGTGACCGAGGTCGCTCGTCCGCAAACCAGCGTGGACGTCAAGGCGCGTAATGCGCCCGACGCGACCAAGGCCGCGCCGGGCGCGCGGACGACGGCGACGCTTGCAAATCCGCCGACGCAGCCAAACGAGATCGACGCACGCGAGACAGAGTCGGCGAGCGCGCTCGCCAACGCCGCTTCGAATGATCGGCCCGTCGCACAAGGCGGGGAGGAGGCGAATCCGGTCATTCAATCGGGCGGCGATCGCCATTCCGTCGCGGCCGAGGCCGCGACGCTGGCGCGCTTCGTCACAACTGCGCCGAAGCTGCGTCAACGCAACAAGGACCGCACCGCTCCGCAAATAGACGGAAAGCGCCAACGGCTTCCCGATGGGAAGGGCGATTCGCTAAGTACCGACGTTTCACTGACCGCGACACAGGAGACCGGCGCGCCGCCCGATATCTGCCCTCAAGCGGATTTACAAATCGATCCCAAAGGCCAGCGCGCCCTTTTTCGTTGCGGACAGCGCAAATCTGCGAGCGTGAACGTTTTGTCCGCTGAGATGCAGGTGACCGGCGCCGCGCCTGATTGTTCCCAGGGGGACATGCAAATTGATCCTAAAGGGCAACGCGCCCTGTTCCGCTGCCGAGAGCGAAAGTCTGCGAGCGTGAATGTTTCGTCCGCCGCGACGCCAGCCCCTAGCGACGCTGCCGACCTTTGCGTCGATCGATCGTGGTGGCACTTCGACGATGCTTCTTACCAACGTGCGTTTTTACTCTGCCGGAAATTTTACTTTTCTCGGTGAAAGCGGAGCAGCTGCTGGGCTAACGACAGTCGGGCGTACGACCGCCGCCGGATTCTAAAACTCGGCGGGTCGCCCAGAAGGTCATGGCGTCATTGCGCGCAGCGACGAAAGTAATTCATGCGGCGCTTGCGGCTGGCCTGCCACCGTATGGATTGCTTCGCTTCGCTCGCAATGACGTTCCGAGACAACCGTGGGGCTCTGTGTCATTCCGGCGAAAGCGGGAATCCCGACTGAGTTCGCCCGTAAGGCGCGGCGGTTCCGTTTTCGCGCAGGTCTGTAGGGGACACACCAGGGATGCGTCGCTCTGTGTCGCCGATAACCCTTTGTCCGTCATGCCCGGCCTTGTGCCCCATCCGCGAGCGCAAAAAGGCCGAAGACTTGTTGCGGGCGACGCGTGAATGGCCGGGACAAGCCCGGCCATGACGTGCGGTTGTGTTATGCAGAGCGAACATGCTCGCCCGTTTCGCTTGTACTTCAAATTTCCGGACAGCCTTGCGCTTGCGCGGGACGGCGGCGCCGATGTGGGTTCCAAAAGTACAATGACGACTCTGATTAAACTTACTTGCTAAAAAGAATCCCGGAGCTTTCGCCCCGGGACTGAGTCATCACTGGAAGTCTCCGAACGACCCGAAGATCGCCCGAAGCGTTTGACCAGGAGGCTCGTTGAGTCCGCGGAGCTTTCGCTCCGGGTTTCGAGTCTTCACTGGAATTTCATGCCGCGATCAGAAGTCGCGGGTGACTTCGAACCGGCCGGCGAAGCCGTCCGTGTTGTTCGGGAAGGAGGTCACCGGCGCGATCAGAGCCGCGCCAGTCGGGGTCGACTGATGGGTGTTTTGGTAGAGCAGCTCGAACTCGAAGTCGAGATGCGGCACCGGATCCCAATGGGCCACCGCGCCGACGATCCAGCTCTGCGCGTTGCTCGGAATGACGTTGCCGAGCACGTTGCTCCAATGCAACTGCGCATAGGCGACTTCCGGATCGAGCGAGAAGACCGGCGAAAAGTGATGCTCGAATGTCGCCGCCACGGACCACGCCGTCGGCGTAGCCCAGGTGCCGTTGCCGTTCGACCAGGCGTCTCCCACGACCATCGACAGGCCATTGCCGTTGACCGCGCCGTTCTCGCCCCACATGCCGTCCGGGATACCGGAATACCAGATGGCGTTGCGGGTATAGACCGCCTGGACCTGGAAGTTGTCGCCCGGCCCGAAGGTCGGAAGATTGAACTTCACGCCGCCCAGGATGCCCCAGCCCCACGTGTCGAGCGTATTGCCGATCGGGGGTACGGCGCCGACGCCGTCAGAGAGACGCACGTTGTGCGCCACGCCCGACAATTGCGCCGCGCCCCAGCTCTGGTCGACGCGCAAGGCCGCGACGAAATCAGGCCAGCGCTGGCCGCCCCAGGTCGAGTTGCCGGCCGCCGCGAACTGCGTGCCCGGGCCGCTGAAGCCGTTCGAGCCGGAGCTCTGCGCGGCGATCGTCGCCGAGAAGCCGCCGCCGAAGGTCGCGGTATAGGCCAACAGGTCGGGCTGGTTGAAGCCCTGCTGATCGGGCGAGAAGAGGTTCGCCCAGCCTTCGCCGCCGCCGAAGAAGGAGAAGAACGAGTTCGCCTTACCAGCGGTCAGGCCGGCCCATTGCACGTAAGCGCGGTTGATGTAAGCGCCAGTGCCGGTGTTGTCGAAGCCGTTGCCGTTCTCGAACTGGATTTCGGCATAGCCGCGCAGCACGCCATAGGCGGTGTCCTGACGAGCGTCGAAGTCGATATTGGCGCGGGTCGTCCAGCCGAATTCATGCCGATTGAACGTCGCCGGGCCAAGGCCGACCGCGGCCGCGCCTGGCGCGAAGGCCCAAGCATAAGCCTGACGCAGATTGCCCGCCTCGATCTGGCCGGTGATGTAACCGGAGATCTTGAAGCAGGTGTCGCTGCCCGGAAGGACGAAGCCGGCCATGCCGCCGACATTGCAGATTCTAACAAACTCCGCAGGAGCCGCCTTCCTTGTGGGAAGATCGGCAGCCTGCGCCGCCGCCACCGACACGAAGCCGGCCGCAGAAGCGAGCAGGATGCTCTTCATGAGCGTCATTTATGACCTCCAGTGATAGACTCAGTGGGAGTCGGTTTTTGCGGTTTGTTCAAAGCCGGCTTGATCTTTTTGATCTTCGCCCGGCTTTGAACTTGCGCCCCTATTCCCCGTTGCTCCGGATCAGCCGCCCCGCCCCGAGATGCCCCAGCTCAAAGCGACCGACCCAGTTCGCGGCGGGGAATCTCCCCGTTCGCGTATTGACACCATAACCGCGACAAGCCGTCCGACAAACCCACAAATGCCTGAAATTCGCCGGAAACCGACTTTCTCCACGCCATGTTGCATAAAGGTCACGAAAGAGGGTGTGGAATAGGGGGAGATTCACAGGAGGGGCGGACGGTAAGTTGCTGAAAACTCCGAGGGAAAGACCAAAGGCTCGGTTAACGAAAAGTTACCGCGAAGCACGGCGAAATTCGGGGTCAAAATAGGCTCGAAATCCATGAAATGCGCCGCGCTACCCCCCTCTCCCGGAGGGAGAGGGGCCGGGGGTGAGGGGACCGACGCTTGGGCATCGAGGCGCTGAGTCGGCGATTCACCGCCCCTTTCTGAAGCGCCGAACCCCTCACCCCTGCCCCTCTCCCTCCGGGAGAGGGGTTCACGCGGAGGCTAGGCCCAGCTCGGCGCTAATGCGGGCCAGGACTGATTCGAGGTCGTTGCGGAGTTCGGCGTTGGTGAAGCGGATGATGCGGAGGCCGAGGCGCTCCAGAATTTGCGTCCTCTCCGCATCGTATTCGGCATGCCAATCGTGTTGCACGCCGTCGATTTCGACGACCAGCTTGGCGGCGTGGCAGTAGAAATCGACAACGAAGCGGTCGAAGGGGACTTGCCGACGAAATTTTGCGCCGTTCAGGCGAGAGCCGCGGAGATGGCGCCAGAGCAAATCCTCGGCGGACGTCGAATGCTTGCGCAGGGCGCGAGCGAAATCTCGGCGCTCAGATGCAAGTTTTTCCGGCACGGATGACTCCTTATCTGCGGAACGCGCCCTTTCCTCCCCCGTGGAGCGCAGCGAAACGGGAGAGGGGGACCGCGCGTAGCGCGGTGGAGGGGCCGCCGGCGGTTGAGTTTTATCCTGAGAGGCCGGAGCCCCCTCCACCATGCTGCGCATGGTCCCCCTCCCCCGCTTTCGCGGGGGAGGAAAGTTCGCGCTCGATCATCGCGGCGAAGGCGGATTCGATGGCGCGGGTCAGGCGCGGCGTGTCGAAGAGCGGGGCGGTCGAGCGATTCGCGGCGAGGCGGCGCTTCACGTCGGCGAGGCGCGCCGGCTCGCGCGCGAGTTGCAGCGCCAGCGTCTCGTAGGCGGCCTCGTCCGGCGCGATCAGGTCGGCAAGGCCGATCGCCTGGAGCTGGCTCGCGGCGACGCGCGAGGCGAAGGCCTCGCCCGGCCGGGTCAGAACCGGCAGGCCGGCCCAGAGCGCGTCGCTCGCCGTCGTATGGGCGTTGTAGGGCAGCGTATCGAGGAAGAGATCGGCGAGGCGGTGGCGGGCGAGATGCTCGGCGAGGCCCTTGCGCGGCGCGAAGACGAGCCGCGCCGGATCGACGCCGCGGCGCGCCGCCTCGGCCTTCAGATTGTCCTCGGCCGCCTGATTGCTCGGCAGAAGCCACAGAACGGCGCCGTCGACGGCGCGCAACAGGCGCATCCAGATATCGAAAACGTCGGGCGCGATCTTCCAGACATTGTTGAAGCAGCAGAAGACGAAGCCGCGCGGCGGCAGGCCGGCCTCCTCGCGCGACGTCGTTCGTTCCGCGATCGGCCGCTTGCGGTCGCTGGCGTAGTAGGAATGCGGCAGGCGGACGATCTTTTCCGAAAAGAACGCATCGGCGCCGGCCGGCGCGACGAAGGAATCGAGCAGGACATAGTCGATGAATTGCGCGCCCATCGTTCCGGCGAAGCCGGTATAGCTGACCTGGATCGGCGCCGCGCGCCGCGCGAAGATTCCGAGCCGGGAATCGGCGGTATGGCCGGTGAGGTCGACGGCAATGTCGATATCAAGCGCGCGCAAGGCCTCGACGACGGCCGCGTCGCTCATCGCGCGGGCGTCGATGAAGCGGTCGAACGAGGCGGCGATCCTTTTGCGCATCGGGCCGCCGTCGTCGCGGCCGAACGACACGCCGACGATCTCGAAGGCGGCGCGATCGTGCAGCTCGAACAATTCGGCGATGAGATAGGCGATGGCGTGCTCGCGGAAATCCGCCGAGCAATAGGCGACGCGGATCTTGGCGCCGCGCGGCGCGAGCGGCGGCTTCGGCGCAACGACCGGCGCGGCGGCGGCGACATAGCGGCGCGCGCATTCGAGCTGCAGCGCCGGATCGCCGCTGAAGCCGAGCAAGGTGAAGGGCGAGACGATCGCGCGGCCGGCCTTTATATCCGCGGCGAGCGCCTGCTCGTATTCGCCGCGTTTCGTCCAATCGCAAAGCTGCAAGACGCAATTGGCGGCGCGCTCGAGCGCGTAAGGATGATCGGGCCGCGCCGCCCTCGTCCGCTCGAACGCGGCCAGCGCCTCGGCGTAAAGCTTCTGCGCGAACAGCGCGTTGCCGCGATTGTAGAGCGCCTCGACGAAATCGGGCTTGATCGCCAAAGCCTTGTCGAAGCTCGAAGCGGCCTCGGCGAAGCGGCCGAGATCGTGCAGGGCGTTGCCGCGATTGTAATGCGCCTCAGCGTCTTGCGGGCTGAGCGCGATCAGCGCGTCGAACGCCGCGAGCGCCTCGGCGAAGCGACGCGCCTCATGCAGCGCCGCGCCGCGATTGGCGAGCGCGCCGCGATGTTTCGGATCGATCGCCAGCGCGCGCTCATAGGCGGCGCGCGCGTCGGCAAGGCGGCCGAGCGCGCGCAAGACATTGCCGCGATTGAAATGGGAAGCCGCGTCGCGCGGGTTGACGGCGAGGGCGCGATCGTAGCTCGCCAGCGCGTCCTCGCGGCGATCGAGCGCGAAGAGGGTCGCGGCGCGATGGGCGTGGGCGTCGCCGTAATCGCGCTTCAGCGCGATGGCGCGATCGAACGCGGCCAGCGCCTCGCCGTAGCGGCGCAGCGCGTGCAGCGCGAGGCCGCGATTGGCGTGAGCCGGCGGATAGCCGCCGTTCAGCGCGACGGCGCGCTCGGCGGCGGCGAGCGCCTCGTCCAAGCGGCCGAGCTCGTGCAACGCCGCGCCGCGATTGACCACCGCCTCGGCATGGCTCGGCTGCAGAGCGAGCGCGCGGTCGTAGCTTTGCAGCGCCTTCTCGCCGCGCCCCATCGCCGCCTGCACGAAGCCGAGCAGATGCCAGGCGTCGAACGAATCCGGCTTGGCCGCGGCGACCGCGCGGCTGAGCCGCTCGGCCTCGCCGAGATCGCCGCTCATATAGGCGGCGAAAGCGCGGCGCAGCTTCTCAGGCGGCGGCACGGATGTCATTCCCGCGCAAGCGGGAATCCAGCGCGGCCCATCCTGCAAGCGCGGAGGCTCCCTGGATTCCCGCTTGCGCGGGAATGACAGGGTTGCTCGCAAGGGCGATTTTCATGCGGCCCCTTTAGCGGCTTTCGCGGCTTATGTCTCGCCAACGAAAGCCGCGTCGGCGAGGCCCTTCACGCCGGGTTGAATCGCGAACATCGCGCCGGCCTCGGGCTCGGCTTGGAGCTTGGCCGCGTCGAGCCCAGTGCGCGCGCTGGTGACGAACAGCGTCGCGAGGTCCTTGCCGCCAAAGGCGCAGCAGGTGATTTGCGAGCAGGGCAGCGCAACGATGCGGTCGATCCGGCCGTCCGGCGCATAGCGCGTGACGCGGCCGCCGCCCCATTCGGCGTTCCACAGGCAGCCATCCGCATCGACGGTCGAGCCGTCCGGATAGCCGTGACCCGGCGCGACTTCGACAAAGACCCGGCGATTGGCGACGTCGCCGCTCGCTCTGTCGTAATCGAAGCGCCAGATCACGCGCTGCGGCGTGTCGGCAAAATACATCGCGCGCCCGTCCGGCGAGAAGGCGATCGAATTCGCAATGCGCACGCCGTCGAAGAGGACGCGCGGGCGCTTGCCGTCGAAGCTCCAGACGCGGCCGAGCGGCTGCGCCTCCTTGCTCTCGTCCATCGTGCCGAAGACGAGACGGCCCTGGCGGTCGAGCTTGCCGTCATTGAGGCGCGTGCGCGCTTCGTCCGCCTCGATCGCGGCGATGTCCTCCCGTTCGCCGGAGGCGAGGTCGAAACGCGCCAGGCCGCCGGCGAAGCCGGCAAGAATGCGCGCGCCGCCAAGCGGCGCGAAGCAGGCGAGCCGCTCCGGCAATGCGACCGACCGCGCGGCGCCGGTCGCGGGATCGAAGGACCAGAACGCCTTGCCGTGAATGTC
>DATGLU010000424.1:0-2731 GCA_035294045.1 Roseiarcus sp.
CGCCGGCGCCGGAAGATTATCCTCAACCGCCCGTGCCCCCTCCACCATGCTTCGCATGGTCCCCCTCCCCCGCTTCGCGGGGGAGGATATTTTACCGTACCTCCTCCCCCGTCGAAGACGGGGGAGGGGGACCGCGCGTAGCGCGGTGGAGGGGGGCGCCGCGCCGGAAGATTATCCTCAACCGCCTGTGCCCCCTCCGCCATGCTTCGCATGGTCCCCCTCCCCCGCTTCGCGGGGGAGGGTATGTCACCGCAACGCCGCGGCGATATTGCCGCCGTCGACGGTCGTCACGTCGCCTGTCGTACGCTCCGCCAGCGCATGGTGAAGGAACGCCTCGGCGACATGCTCGGCGGTGACTTCGCGGCCGAGCAGATTGCCGGACATATAATCCTTCTCCGACACGCCGCGCGCCGCCGAACGGCTCTTGATCATCTCCTCGGTCAAAATCCCCGAGCGGATGCGATCGGCGTTGACGGCGTTGGAGCGCACGCCAATCTTGCCGTATTCCAGCGCGTATTGGCGGGAAAGGAACAAAGTCGCCGCTTTCGGCAAGCCGTAGGCGCCGAAATTGGCGCCCGGATTGACCGCCTGTTTCGACGTGTTGAACAACAAGGCGCCGCCGGTCTGCTGCAGCCTGAACAGCCGGACCGCGTTTTGCGCGACCTGTTGATGCGCGAAGAAATTGATCTCAAAACTTTTCCTCAACAAAGCGTCGTCGATTTCGCCGATCGCCCCTTCATAGGCTGCGCCGGCATTGGAGACGACGATGTCGAGACCGCCGAATGTCGCGACGGCGGCGTCGAACGCGGCCCGGATCGAGACGGGATCGGTCACGTCGCAAGCGACCGCGATCGCGCCATTGCCGGCCGCTTTGGCGACCTCCTGGGCTTTGCCGCGATCGAGATCGGCGACGACGACATGCGCGCCGTTGGCGGCGAACAGCTTGGCGGTCGCCGCGCCGATCGCCCCGGCGCCGCCGGTGATCAGCGCGACTTGTCCGCTCAGCGGCTTCGGCTTGGCGCCGGCAAGCTTGGCCTGTTCGAGCGACCAATATTCGATGTCGAACAGATCGGCCATGCTCACCGGGCGAAAGCGGCCGATCGCCTCGGCGCCGGCCGCCGCCTCGACCCACATTTCGGCGACATCGCAAGCGATGCGCGCGTCTTTCAGCGTGCGGCCGAAGCCGAAAAAGCCGAGCCCCGGAACCAGGGCCAGGCGCGGCATCGGGTCGAGCATGACGCGCTTGACGCCGCCGCTTCCGTCATGCTCGGCAAAATAAGCCTTGTAAGCCGCAACGAAGGCGGCGACGCGCTCGCGGACATGCCGCGAATAGCTTGCAAGATCGCCGGCGGCGGGCGGATCGAGAACGAGCGGCTTGTTCTTGATCCGGATGACGAGGTCGGGCGTCGACACGCCGGTCTCGGCGATGCGGTTAAGATCGCGATAGGAGAGGAAGTCCCTGATCCTGTCCGTGCTGCGGAAATCGACGACGAACCGGTCGTACCGTCCCTCGCCGCGATCGAAAGCGACCGCGCCGCGCAGGATCGGCGCAATCTCGCCGGGCTTGGCGAGCGGCGCCGTCGCGGCCGCGGCTCTGGCGACCGGCTTGCCGTTCTTCGCGACATAATCCTCCGCCGTCGAGACGGCGCGGATCATCCGCTCATAGGATTGCCGCGCGTCGTCGCCGAAGGTGAAAATGCCGTGTTTGTCGAGGATCAGCCCCTCGACCGTCGGGTCCTTGTCGAACACGTCCGCCGCCGCCTTGGCCAGCGCGAAGCCCGGCATCACATAAGGCACGAAGCCGAGCTTGGCGCCGAAAATCTTGTCGCACAGCGCTCGGCTGTCCTCCTGGTCGACAATCGACAGAATCGCCGTCGAATGAGTGTGGTCGACGAATTTGTGCGGCAGAAAGGCGTGCAACAACGTCTCGACGGACGGATTGGGCGATGACGGATCGATCAGGTTGGCGCGCTGCAAAGCCACCATGTCCTCATCCGAGAGGCGGTCGAGCGCGCGCGCCTTCAACAGCGGCTTCAGCTTCACCGCGGGCAGGCCGGCGGGCTCGATCACCGCCATGTCCCAGCCGCTGCCCTTGACGCAGAGCGCGTCCCATTCGTCGCCGACGAGGTCCTTGACCTTCATTTTGCAGGACGTGTTGCCGCCGCCATGCAGGACAAGGCGCGGCTCGCCGCCCAGAAGTCGCGTCGTATAGACGCGCAAAGCGAGATCGCGCGATACGCCTTTCTTGGCGTAGGCCGCGACCATCGCCTCCGCGTCGGCGTCGCTCCAAAGGTTCTTCATCTCTCCTCCCGCCGGCGCCCGCCGGCCATTTGAAGCGCAGGCTTAGCGCGATGCGAGCGCGTCGCAAAGGGGGCGAGGAAAAGCGGGGCCGAAAAGCCCGCAGGGACTGTTGCGGAGCGGAGCGTCAGGCCACAATGCGGCGATGGGCGACATGATTATTGCAGCCGTAAGGGAGGCGCTCGCGCCGCTGCCGCGTCTCGCCGCGCTTTCGCTCGGCGGCTCGCGAGCTCGTGGCGCGGCCCATCCCGACTCCGATTATGATTTCGGACTGTATTACCATCCTGACGCGCCGCCCGATGTCGCCGAGATCATTGCGGCGCTGTCGCCGATCGTCGATTGCCCGCCCGGCTGCGCTTTAACCCCGATCGGCGACTGGGGACCTTGGATCAATGGCGGCGGCTGGCTGAAAATCGGCGGCAGGAAGGTCGAT
>DATGLU010000425.1:0-6160 GCA_035294045.1 Roseiarcus sp.
CCGGCGCGAGATCGAAACGAAACCCGTCAAAGCCGCCGAGAATCATCCATCGCCGCAGGCTTTCGATCGCCAGGGCGATCATCGGCTCGCGGTCGAGCGCCAGGCAATTGCCGCAGCCCATATCGTTGACATAGCGCGCGGCGTCGCCGGGAAGTAGGCGATAGTACGTCGCGTTGTCGAGGCCGCGCATCGACAGGGTCGGGCCGAGCTCGTCGCTCTCGCCGCTATGGTTGAGCACCACGTCGAGGATCGCTTCGAGCCCGGCGGCGTGCAGCGCGTCGGTCGCCTGGCGCACGTCGCGCCAGCCGCCGGGCGCGAGGCGCGGATCGGGCGCGCCGAGCACGACCGGATTGTAGCCCCAGGCGTTGGAAAGGCCGAGCGGCGGCAAGTGACGCTCGTCGACGAAAGCATGCGCCGGCATGATCTCGACGCTGGTCACGCCAAGCCGGGCAAGATGGTCGATCGCCTTGGGATGGGCGAGGCCGGCGAAAGTCCCGCGGTCCGGCGCCGGAATGTCGGGGTGGAGGCGGGTGAAGCCGCGGAGATTGAGCTCGTAGATGATCGTTTGCGCCCAAGGGATGCGCGCGAAGCCGGCCGGCCCGGCCGACGTCTCGGCGCCCGCTATGCAACGCGGCGCAAAGGCGCCGCTGTCGACGCCGCGCTCGAACATCGAGCCATGCAGCTTGTACGGCCGGTCGAGCGCGAAAGCGTAAGGATCGGCGAGAAGCTTCGACGGATCGAAGCGCTGGCCGCGCTCCGGCGCGAAGGCGCCATGGACGCGCAAGCCGTAAAGCGCGCCTTTCTGCACGCCCGGGACGAAGCCATGGCGCACATCGCCGGTCCGCGCCGGCAATTCGACGCGCGCGATTTCGCCGCCGGCGGGATCGAACAGGCAGAATTCAATCTTCTCGGCGTCGCGCGAATAGACCGCGACATTCGCGCCGTCGGCGTCGATCGCGACGCCGAAAGGCGCCGGCTCGCCCGGGCCGATTTTCACGCCGCGGCCGCCGGCGCCGCGCTGGCGGCCGCGAGGTCGCGATAGAGGTCGGCGTAGCGTTTCGCCGGCCCGCGCCAGGAGACGTCGGCGCGCATGCCGTTGAGTCGCGTTCGCCGCGTCGACGCTTGGTCGTGATAAAGGCGCGCGGCGCGGCCGACCGCTTGCGCGAGCTCGGCGGCGGCGGGCGGCGAGAATTGCACGCCGGTGGCGACCCCTGCGGCGAGCGCCGCTTCGTTCGCATCGACGATCGTGTCGGCGAGACCGCCGACCCGCGCCACGACCGGGATCGCGCCATAGCGCAGGGCGCAGAGCTGGGTGAGGCCGCAAGGCTCGAAACGCGACGGCACGACGAGGAAATCGGCGCCGCCTTGGATGAGATGAGCGAGCCCTTCGTCATAGGCGAAGACGCAGCCGAACGAGCCGGCATGATGGCGCGCCGCGTCGGCGAAGCCTTGCTCGAGCGGCTTTTCGCCCGAGCCGAGCATCGCGATCTGGCCGCCCGCGGCGACGATGCCGGGCAGCACGTCGAGCAGGAGGTCGAGCCCTTTCTGCCACGAAATGCGGCTGACGATTCCGAAAAGCGGCGCGTCCGGCCGCGCGGCGAGATCCATGCGCTTTTGCAGCACCGTCTTGTTGCGCGGCCGATTGTCGATCCGCTGCGCGTTGAAGGGTTGCGGCAGATGGATGTCGGTCGCCGGGTTCCAGACCTCCTCGTCGATCCCGTTGAGAATGCCGGAGACGACGCTCTCGCGCTTGCGGAGCAAGCCGTCGAGGCCCATGCCGCCTTCCGGCGTCATGATCTCGCGGGCGTAGGTCGGCGACACCGTGGTGATATGGTCGGCGAATTGCAGCCCCGCCTTGAGATAGCCGACCGAGCCGTAATATTCGACGCCGTCAATGCTCATCGCATGGCCGGGCAGGCCGATCGCGCCGAGGATCGTCGGCGGAAAGCCGCCCTGAAAAGCGAGATTGTGGACGGTGATGACGGAAGCGGGTCGCCGGCCGCCGTCGTAATGAAGATAGGCCGGAACCAAGGCGGCCTGCCAATCGTGGACATGCGCAATGTCTGGCGCGAAGCTTGGAATCGCGCCCTTGGCGATGTCGGCGCCGATGCGGGCCAAGGCGGCGAAACGCAGCGCGTTGTCGGGCCAGTCGAGCCCGTCCGGGCCGAGATAGGGATTGCCGGCCCGCGCGAAGAGATGCGGCGCGTCGAGGACGAAGAGTTCGAGGCCCGCCGCCTTGCCGGCCAGCACGCGCGCTGGGCCGCCGAAAAGATCGTCATAGCGATGGGCCGGCGCCGGCTTCTCCAGCCTGGTCGTCACCGCCGGATAGCCCGGAACCAGCGTAACGACGCGCACGCCCTCTCTGGCCAGCGCGCCGGGAAGCGCGCCGACCACGTCGGCAAGGCCGCCGGTCTTGACCAGCGGATAGATTTCCGACGCGACGGAAAGGACGTTCAAAGCGCTCATAGGCCGAGCTTGTCCAGCATCGGTTGCGTGATCAGGCAGACGCCGTCGGCGCTGCGTCGAAAACGCTTGGCGTCGAGCTCGGGATCTTCGCCGACCACCAGTCCTTCCGGGATCGAGACGCCGCGATCGATCACCGCTTTGTGGAGACGTACGTTCCGGCCGATCTCGACATAGGGCATGACGACCGTGTCGGTAACGCGGGTATAAGAGTTCACGCGCACGCCGGTGAAGAGCAGCGAGCGCGACAGCGAGGCGCCCGAGACGATGCAGCCGCCCGAGACGAGCGACGAGACGGCCTGGCCTCGCCGGCCGTCCTCGTCGTGAACGAATTTCGCCGGGGGCGAAATTTCGCCATAGGTCCAGATCGGCCAGTTGCGATCGTAAAGGTCGAGATCGGGGACGACATCGGTGAGGTCGATATTGGCGGCCCAATAGGCGTCGACCGTGCCGACGTCGCGCCAATAGGGCGCGGCCTCGGCCGTGGAGCGGACGCAGGAGCGCGAAAAATGATGCGCCCTGGCTTTTCCCTTGGCGACGAGATGGGGAATGATGTCCTTGCCGAAATCGTGGGAGGAATTGGGATCGGCGGCGTCGCGCTGCAACTCGTCGATCAGCAGATCGGTCTCGAAAACGTAGATGCCCATGCTGCAAAGCGCGACGTCCGGCTTGCCGGGCATAGGCGGCGGGTCTTTCGGCTTTTCGAGGAAGGAGATGATCCGGTCGCTCTCGTCGACATGCATGACGCCGAATCCCGTCGCCTCCTTCAGCGAGGCTTCGAGACAGCCGACCGTCACCTCGGCGCCGGATTCGACATGCTCGGCGAGCATCTTTTCGTAGTCCATCTTGTAGATGTGATCGCCGGCGAGCAGGACGATGAAGCTCGGCGCATAGCTCTTGATGATGTCGATATTCTGATAGACCGCGTCGGCCGTGCCGAGGTACCACATCGTCTCGGAGACGCGCTGGCTGGCGGGCAGAACGTCGAAGCTCTCGTTGCGCTCCGGGCGGAAGAAGTTCCAGCCGCGCTGCAAATGGCGGATCAGGCTATGCGCCTTGTACTGGGTCGCCACGGCGATGCGCCGGATGCCGGAATTGAGCGCGTTGGACAGCGCGAAATCGATGATCCGCGACTTGCCGCCGAAATAGACGGCCGGCTTGGCGCGCTTGTCGGTAAGCTCCATCAATCGGCTGCCGCGCCCGCCCGCCAGCACATAAGCCATGGCGTGGCGGGCGTAGGGCGCTGTCGGCGTTTGCTTCATTTTGGCGCGCATCGGCTTGCTCCTCCCGACAAGGGCTTTGCTCGTTAGGTTTGTCCGGTTTCGCCCGGCGAAAACTCCAGAAACAACGTCGCCAGCGGCGGCAGCGTCAGGACCGCCGAGGCGCCGAAGCCATGCGCCGGCCGCGCCTCGGCGACGACGCCGCCAAGGTTGCCGATATTCGAGCCGCCATAGAAACCGGCGTCGGAATTCAGCGCCTCGCGCCAATAGCCGGGCGCCGGCAAGCCGACGCGGTAGAAGTGGCGCGGCACCGGCGTAAAATTGCAGACGACCGCGACCGGCGCGTCGCCCTCGGCGCCCATGCGCAGGAACGCCGCCACCGATTGCGCGTCGTCATTGACGACGATCCAGCGGAAGCCTTCCGCTTCGCAGTCGCGCGCATGCAGCGCCGGCAGGCGGCGATAGAGCGCGTTGAGATCGCGGATGAACGCCTGCAGGCCTTTATGCGGCCAGAACTCGGTCAGCCACCAAGGCAGCGCCTCGTTGAAATTCCATTCGCTGGTCTGGCCGAATTCCTGGCCCATGAACAGAAGCTTCTTGCCGGGATGGCCCCACATGAAGCCGTAATAGGCGCGGGCTGTCGCGAATTTCTGCCATTCGTCGCCCGGAATCTTGCCGATCACCGAGCCTTTGCCATGAACGACCTCGTCATGCGAGATCGGTAGTACGAAATTCTCGCTGAACGCGTAAAGCAAGCCGAATGTGAGCTTGTCGTGGCTCCATTTGCGATGGACCGGATCGCGCCCGATATATTCGAGCGTGTCGTGCATCCAGCCCATATTCCATTTGAAGCCGAAGCCGAGGCCGCCCAGATTGGTCGGCTGAGACACGCCGGGCCAGGCGGTCGATTCCTCGGCGATGGTGACCGCGCCGGGAAACAGGCCGTAGACGAGTTCGTTGGCGTGGCGCAGAAAAGCGATCGCCTCGCGATTGTCGTTGCCGCCATCCGGATTGGGCGTCCATTCGCCGGGCTTTCGCGAATAATCGAGATAGAGCATCGAGGCGACGGCGTCGACGCGCAAGCCGTCGACATGGAAGCGATCGATCCAATAGAGCGCGCTGGCATAGAGGAAATTGGCGACTTCGCGCCGGCCGAAATCATAGATTGCGGTGTTCCAGTCCGGATGGAAGCCGCGCTTCGGGTCCCAATGCTCATAGAGCGGGCCGCCGTCGAAATGGGCGAGGCCATGCGCGTCGGTCGGGAAATGCGCCGGCACCCAATCGAGGATGATTCCGAGGCCCGCGGCATGGGCGCGGTCGACGAAACGCGCGAAGCCGGCCGGATCGCCGAAGCGGCTGGTCGGCGCGAAAAGGCCGATCGGCTGATAGCCCCAGGACGCATCGAGCGGATGCTCGGAAATCGGCAGGAGCTCGATATGGGTGAAGCCGAGCCAGGAGACGTACGGAATCAGTTGGTCGGCAAGCTCGTCATAGGTCAGGAAGCGATTGTCCTCGCCGCGCCGCCATGAGCCGAGATGGACCTCGAAAATCGACATCGGCTTGCGCCGCGGCGCGCCTTGCTTGCGGCGCTCCATGTAATCCGCATCGGTCCAAGGGAAATCGTCGGAATGCGCCACGACCGAGGCGGTCGAGGGGCGCAGTTCGGCGGCGAAGCCGAAGGGGTCGGCCTTCAACGGCAGCAGCGCGCCAGCGGCTGAAACGATCTCGTATTTATAGATCGCGCCGGCGCCAATGCCGGGAACGAAGATTTCCCACAGGCCGGAATCCACGCGCTTGCGCATCTGGCAGCGCCTACCGTCCCAATGATTGAAATCGCCGACCACCGAAACGCGCGCCGCGTTCGGCGCCCACACGGCAAAGACCACGCCGTCGACGCCTTCGTGGGTCGCGAGCTGCGCGCCGAGGCGCCTGTACAATTGTCGATGCGTGCCTTCGACCAGCAAGTGATCGTCGATCGGCCCAAGCGCCGGGCCGAAGGAATAGGGGTCGTGGAAGGTCCAGCGCGCGCGGGAATTGCTCGCCTCAAGGCAATAGGCCGGCCGCTCTTTCAGGCCCCTGGCGAGTCCCTCGAAGAAATCGCCTTCGCGCCGCTCCAATTCGACGATCAGATCGCCTTGCCGCGTCGTCGCCCTGAGCGTCTCGGCGCCCGGCGCAAAGGCGCGGATCGCCCAGCCTTCCGGCGTGTGATGCGGCCCGAGCACGGCGAAAGGATCGTCCTGCCGCGCCGCCAGAACCGCGTCGACATCCGCCTGTCGGGCCCGCCAGGACTCGATCATCACCGACCTCAATCGACCTCCCTGAACGGCGCGTTCCAGATTTCGCCGGCATATTCCTTGATTGCCCGGTCGGACGAGAACCAGCCCATGCCGGCGGTATTGAGGGCGCTGGCGCGCCACCAGAAGGCCTTGTCGCGCCAGCGCTCGTCGACCTTGATCTGCTCGTCCCAATAGGCCTGG
>DATGLU010000426.1:0-2091 GCA_035294045.1 Roseiarcus sp.
TGGTCGGCGCATAAGGCTGGCCGCCATCGGAGGCTTTGAGGAAATAATCGCGCGCCTTGGCGTAGTCGACCGGCCGGCCCTTGCCGCGCAAATAGACGAGGCCGAGATTGTTGTAGGAATAGATGTCTCCGCGCGCCGCGCCCGCCTCATAATAGCGGATGCCGCGCTCGACATCGACCGGCATGTTGCGGCCATAGGTGAAGATGTAGCCGAGCTCGTTCATCGCGTAAGTATGGCCGAGCTCCGCCGCGCGGATCATCAGCTTCAGGCCGCGCGATATGTCCTTGGCGACGCCCTGGCCGTAGAACAAGGCCTTGCCGTACGAATGCAGGCAGTACGCGTCGCCGCGCTCCGCGCAGGCTTTGTAATAGGCGTCGGCCTTGGCCGGATCGGCTTGGCCGAAGACGCCGAACAAAGCCATGTCGCCGAGCGCCGCGACGGCGCGCATATATTTCTTGTCGGCGGCTTGCTGGAAGGAGCGGCGCGCCTCCTCGGGGAGGCCGGCCGCGAGTTGCGCGCGTCCGAGCTGATAGGCGAAACGCGCGATCCCGGGATGGGAGTCCAGCGCGCGCTTGCACGCCTCCATCGCCGCTGCGGCGTCGATCTCGTTCGGCGCCTTGCCGGGCGCGACGCCTTGCAAGTCGAGGGGCGCCGCCGCGGCGGCGTCGCAAGCCTCGAGCTTCGGCGCCACCGACAAGGCGATCTGAACGTGCGGCTCGAAAAGCGCCCTGAGGCTGATCGCGTCCGAATGGGAATCGGCGCCGATCTTCGGCTCGAAGGCGAGCTTCGGCAGATCGGCGAGCGCCATCCGCGCGCCCGGCGTGAGGGTACGCTGGCCGAGCAGCAAAGCGCCGTCCTGCGGCGTCGCCGCGACGGCGACCTGCGCGCCGACTTCCGCCGCGTCGGCCGGCGCGCCGGCGAGACCGAGCAGGGTCGGGCCGACGCCGACCGGCGGCGCCGCGACGAAATGATCGAGACTCTTGAAATAGGCCGAGGCGGCTTGCGCCGCCGCCTGGCGGCGCGCCTCGCGCTGATCGAGCGCGTCGGGCGTCTTCCCCGCGCCGATCGTGATCGCGACGACGCCGCGCGCCGCCTGATTGTAGGAATCGGAGACGACGTAGCTCATCAAGCCGACCGCGCCGCGCGGCGCGCCGGCCGGATCGTAGGAGAGCCTGTCGAGATCGGCGGCGGTGAGCGCGGCCGCCTTGTCGAGCGGCTTGCCGTTGAGGAGAAGCCGCCCCTGCTCGGGCAGATGATCGATCTGCACTTTGAGCGGACCGCCATTTTCGGCCAGGGGCTCCGGGAGATGCAGGGCAATCGGCCTGGTCGGGTCGGACGCGTCGATCCGCACCATTGGCGGAACGGCGGGCGGCGCCGGCGCGCGCACCAGATAGACGTCCTCGGCGAGGGACGAATTCTCCCACGGCACCTGCTTGCCGCCGGTTGCGGCGATGACGTCGCGGCGAATCTGAGTGAGAGCTTGGCGGATTTCCTGGTTCGGCGTCGCGATATGGCGCACGAAGGCGGTCGTGTACGGGCTGGTCGGGCCGGTCCCGTCATAGGCGATCTTGCCCGGCTCGGTGGAGAAGGCGATCAGGGTGCCGATATTGGCCGCCGACCGGGCAAGACCGGTCGTCTGGCCGATCGGCTTCAGCGTGTCGGCGATCCAGTATTTCTGGATATGGAACGGATTGGTGCGGCAGGCGTCGAGAAAGATGAGCTGCGCGCTGGTATGAGCGTTCAGGTATTCGAAAATATCGTCGACATTGAGCGTCTGCAGCTCGATGTCGTAGGCCGTCGCGAGTTGCGCGTCGACCGGCACGATGTAATTGGCGCCGCCGACTTGCACGCCGTGCCCGGAATAATAGACGAGGGCGATTTCGGCGCCGTCCGCTGCGCGATAAAAGCGCTTGAGCAATTCCTCGAAAGGAACGCGCTTCAGATCGACTCCGAAATAGACTTCGAAGCCGGCGTTCTGCATCGCGCCCCTGACGGCCTCGGCGTCGTTGGTCGTGTTTTCGAGTCGCGGCAGGCTTTCATAGGCGGCCTGACCGATGACAAGAGCGACGCGCTTGCCCGACGCGAAAGCCG
>DATGLU010000427.1:0-4364 GCA_035294045.1 Roseiarcus sp.
ACCGGCGTCGATTTCTCGTTGGAGGACAAGCGCCAGATCGCCGCTTTGCTCGACCGGCTCGGCGTCGACTATGTCGAGGGCGGCTATCCCGGCGCCAATCCGCTCGACACGAAATTCTTCGAGATAAAGCCGACCGAGCGCGCCCGTTTCGCGGCGTTCGGCATGACGAAAAGGCCGGGCCGCTCGGCCGGGAACGATCCGGGCATCGCCGCCTTGCTCGAAGCGAAAGCCGACGCGATCGTCTTCGTCGCCAAGAGCTGGGACTATCATGTCCGCGTCGCGCTCGGCGCGACGCTGGAGGAGAATCTCGATAGCATTTCGGCAAGCGTGAAAGCGGCGGTGGCGGCCGGCCGCGAGGCGATGGTCGATTGCGAGCATTTCTTCGATGGGTACAAGGCCAATCGCGACTACGCTTTAGCTTGCGCGCGAAGGGCGTTCGACGCCGGCGCGCGCTGGATCGTTCTCTGCGACACCAATGGCGGCACGCTGCCGGACGAGGTGGCGCGGATCGTCGGCGAGGTGGCGCGCGTCGTGCCGGGCGAGCGGCTCGGCATCCACGCCCATAACGACACCGAGAACGCCGTCGCCAATTCGCTCGCCGCGATCGGCGCCGGCGCGCGGCAAATCCAGGGCGCGCTGAACGGGCTCGGCGAGCGCTGCGGCAACGCCAATCTCGTCTCCCTGATTCCGACGCTGCTGCTCAAAGATGAATACGCGAGAAAGTTCGAGATCGGCGTCACCGAAGAGTCGCTGCGCGAGATCACCAACATCTCGCATACGCTGGACGAATTGCTCAACCGCGCGCCCAATCGCCAAGCGCCCTATGTCGGCGCCGCGGCTTTCGCGACCAAGGCCGGCATCCACGCTTCGGCGATGATGAAGGACCCGCGGACCTACGAACACGTCTTGCCGGAAAGCGTCGGCAATGCGCGGGCGATCCTGGTGTCGGATCAGGCCGGCAAGTCTAACCTTCTCGCCCAGCTCGCGCGGCTCGGCGTTAAGGTCGCGCCCGACGATCCGCGTTTGTCGCGCCTGCTCGAGCGGGTGAAGGAGAAGGAGGCGCAAGGCTACGCCTACGAAGCGGCCGACGCGTCGTTCGAGCTTCTCGCCCGCTCGATGCTCGGCGAGACGCCGAGCTTTTTCGAGGTCGAGCGGTTCAGCGTCAATGTCGAGCGCAGGTTCAACGCGGTCGGCGATCTCGTCACCGCCTCTGAGGCGATCGTCAAGATCAAGGTGCATGGCGAGGAGCTGATCTCGGCCGCCGAGGGGATCGGCCCGGTCAACGCGCTCGATCTCGCCTTGCGCAAGGACCTTGGCGTGTACCAGAACCATATCGAGGATCTGGAGCTGCTCGATTTCCGCGTCCGCGTCTTTCAAGGCGGCACCGACGCGGTGACGCGCGTCCTGGTCGAGTTCGGCGACTCGACCGGCGCGCGCTGGTCGACGATCGGCGTCTCCGCCAACATCATCGACGCGTCGTTCCAGGCGCTGGTCGAGGCGATCAACTATAAGCTGCTGAAGGCGGGGGTCGGATAGGCTCGGCGGCGGCTGCCCCTCATCCGGCCGCTTCGCGGCCACCTTCTCCCGCAGGCGGGAGAAGGGATTCGGCGAGTGCCGCCCCGCTGCGCATAAGGCCGATGAGCCGCTCAGTGCGCCCCCTCTCCCGCTTGCGGAAGAGGGCCGGGGTGAGGGTAAGTGGTGGCGTACCCTTCTATTCCTGCCCGAGCGCCAGACTCTCCTCCAGCATCAGCCGCGCCCGCGCGCGGAGCTTCTCCGTCTCGCTCTTCAACTGGCCGCAGGCGGCGAGGATGTCTCTCCCGCGCGGGGTGCGGACCGGGCTGGCGTAGTCGGCGGAAAAGACGACGTCGGAGAAGCGCTCGATCGTCTCCCAATCCGAGCATTGGTACGACGTTCCCGGCCAGGGATTGAACGGGATGAGATTGATCTTGGCCGGCAGGCCTTTCAGCAGGCGCACCAGCGCCTTCGCCTCGGCCGGACTGTCGTTGACGCCTTTCAGCATCACATATTCGAAGGTGATGCGCCGCGCGTTCGAGGCGCCGGGATAGGTCCGGCAGGCGTCGAGCAGGTCCTTGATCGGGTATTTCCTGTTGAGCGGCACCAACTGGTCGCGGAGCTTGTCGTTGGTCGCGTGCAGCGAGACCGCGAGCATCGTCCCGCATTGCTCGCCGAGCGCCGCCATTTGCGGGACGACGCCCGAGGTCGAGACGGTGATCCGGCGGCGCGACAGCGACAGGCCTTCGCCGTCCGAAAGCACCGCGATCGTCTCGCGCACATTGTCGAAATTGTAGAGCGGCTCGCCCATGCCCATGAAGACGATGTTGGAGACCGCGCGCACGCCTTCGCCTGAGGGGACGAGGCCGTCCTTTGGCGCGACGCCGCCCGGGAAATCCCCGAGCCGGTCGCGCGCGACGAGGACCTGGCCTACAATCTCCGCCGAGGTCAGGTTGCGGACCAGCTTCTGCGTGCCGGTGTGGCAGAAGCTGCAGGTCAGGGTGCAGCCGACTTGGCTCGAGACGCAGAGCGTGCCGCGGTCGGCCTCGGGGATAAAGACGCATTCGATCTCGGCCCCCTTGTCGAAAGGGCCGGTCTTCGGCATGCGCAGCAGCCATTTGCGCGTGCCGTCCGCCGAGACCTGCTCGGCGACGATTTCCGGCCGCGCCAAGGTGAACCGCTCCGCCAAGGCGGCGCGCATCGGCTTGGCGATGTTGAGCATTTTGTCGAAGTCGCCCGCGCCGCGGAAATAGATCCAGTGCCAAAGCTGGGCGACGCGCATCTTGATCTCGCGCTCGGCGAGGCCGAGGTGGCGCAGGGCTTCGGCGAGTTCGGCGCGAGTCGCGCCGGCAAGCGACGGCTTGGCCGGCGCGAGAATCGGGCGCTCCGCAAGAACGGGGAGGGCGATCATGGCCGGCCTTCTACCACGACCCTTTCGCCCCGCGAAGCGGGGAGAAGGTGGCGCGAAGCGCCGGGTGAGAGGCAGCGCCGAACTCGGAAATTAGCGCCCCTTCAAGGCGCTAATCACAAAACTCGGCGTAGCCTCATCCGGCCGAGCTTCGCTCGGCCGCCTTCTCCCCGTTTCACGGGGAGAAGGAATGCGCGCGGCGCTGGCCGCGGGCGTCGTGGGTTTGCTAGAACCACAGCAAACAGCCCTTCAGGAGACGCCCATGAACGTCCGCACCGCCACCGCGCTTCCCTTCAGCTCGAACCTCATCGGCGGCGCCAGCGTCGGCGCGGCGGATGGCCGGGTCGTCGACGTGCTTTGTCCGTCGGACGGCAAGCCTTTCGCGCAGATCGCGCGCAGCGGGCCGGAAGATATCGACCGCGCCGTCAAGGCGGCGCGCAAGGCGTTCGAGGGCGAGTGGGGCAAGCTGACCGCGACCGAGCGCGGCCGCCTCCTGGTCAAGCTCGGCCAGGCCATCGCCGAGCATTCAGCCGAGCTCGCCGCGCTCGAATCGCGCGATACCGGCAAGCCGCTGAAACAAGGCAAGGCCGATATGGTCGCCGCGGCCCGCTATTTCGAATTCTACGGCACGGCCGCCGACAAGCTGCATGGCGATACGATCCCGTTCCTCAACGGCTACACGATCGCGATCGTCCGCGATCCGCACGGCGTCACCGGCCATATCATTCCCTGGAACTATCCGGCGCAGATTTTCGGCCGCTCGATCGCCGCCTCGCTCGCCTGCGGCAATGCCTGCGTGGTCAAGCCGGCGGAGGACGCCTGTCTCAGCGTGATCCGCATGGCCGAGTTCGCCCGCGACGTCGGCTTTCCGGACGGCGCGCTCAATGTCGTCGCCGGGCTCGGCGGCGAGGCCGGCGCGGCTTTGTCCGCCCATCCCGACGTGAATTTCATCTCTTTCACCGGCAGCCCGCAAACCGGCGCGGCGATCCAGGCCGCCGCCGCGCAGAACAATGTCGGCGTGACCATGGAGCTCGGCGGCAAGTCGCCGCAAGTCGTCTTCGCCGACGCGGATATCGAAGCGGCGGCCCCCGTCCTCATCAATGCGATCGTCCAGAATGGCGGCCAGACCTGCTCGGCCGGGTCGCGCGTGCTGATCGAGCGCAAGGCGTACGACGCCTTCTCCAAGATCATCGCCGAGCGCTTCTCCAAAGTGCGCGCCGGCGCCCATGACAAAGACCTCGATATGGGCGCGATGATCAACGCCAAGCAGCAGGCGCGGGTCAACGGCTTCCTTGCGAAGGCGAAGCAGGACGGGATCAAGGTCGTCGCCGAAGGCGCGCTCGATAAGGACGCGCCGAAGACCGGCTTCTATGTCACGCCGACTTTGTTTGGTGACGTGCCGCGCGGCAATGTCCTGGCCCATGACGAGGTCTTCGGCCCGGTC
>DATGLU010000428.1:0-3354 GCA_035294045.1 Roseiarcus sp.
GGCGAACAGGCTGCCGCGCAGCGGTCCGTCGCCGGGAAAGCGCGGCAGCGGCGGCTTCGCCATCGAGGTGACGAAAAGGATGTCGAGCTTCGGTCCGCCGAACATCACGCTCGTCACTTTCTTCACCGGCATTTCGATGACCCGGTCGATTCCGCCGCTCGGGTCGTACCTGACCAGCCTGCCGTCATAGACGAGCGCGTTCCAGACGCCGCCCTCCGCGTCGACCGTCGAGCCGTCGGCGGCGCCGCCGCGCGAAGTGTCCACTTTTACGAAAGTACGCCGATTGGTCGCGACGCCGGTCGCCTGGTCGTAGTCATAGGCCCAGATTTCGCCGGTCCAGGTGTCGGTGAAATAGAAGGTCTTGCCGTCCGGGCTCCAGCATGGACCGTTCGAGACAATGATGCCGTCGTCCAGCTTGTGCAGCGAAAAGTCCGGATCGAGCCGGTAAAGCGCGCCGTTCGGCCCTTCCTCCATCGTATCCATCGAGCCGGCGACGAAGCGGCCGCCTTTGTCGACCTTGCCGTCGTTGAGGCGATTGTTCGGCTTGCCAGGCTCGGGATCGACGATGAGAGACACTTCGCCGCTCTTGAAATCGAGCAGATGGAAGCCGCGCTGCAGCGAGACAACCGCCCCTGAGCCATCCTTGCGCAGCGCCATCGAGCCGATTTTCTGCGGCACGTCCCAGGCGCGAATTTCGGCGCCCGCCGCCGTCGCGCGAAACACCCGGCCGTCGAAACTGTCGATCCAATAGAGCCGCTCCTGCTCGGCGTCCCAGAGCGGTCCCTCTCCGAGCGTCGTCTTGACGTCGACGAGAACTTCGATTCGCATGATCTCCTCCCCGCTTGCATGGGCTGTTCGACTCGCGTCAAACGAATTTCGCGAGTCGCGGCTTGCCCCTCACCCCAACCCTCTCCCGCAAGCGGGAGAGGGGGCGCTGTAGCCGCGGTCGCCGACCGCGGCTACGGTACGGCCCCGCGGCCACAATCCCTTCTCCCCGCTTGCGGGAGAAGGTGGCGCGAAGCGCCGGATGAGGGTAAGCCGCGACGCCGGGCACGTTTGCGCCTGCCAAATACACCGGCGCTAGAACGCGACCTGGTCGGCGCCTTTCAGCGCGAGGATCTCGCGCGCTTCGTCCGGCGTCGCGACCTGCTTGCCGAGGCCCTCGACGATCTTGCGCGCCAGGGCGACCTGTTCGGCGTTCGATTTGGCCAACTTGCCCCGGCCGGCCCAGAGGCTGTCTTCGAGCCCGACGCGGATATTCGAGCCCATCGCCGCGGCTTGCGCCGCGATGCGCAATTGGCTGGCGCCGGCGCCGAGCACCGACCAGCGATAGTCGCCGCCGAACAGGCGGTCGGCCGTCCGCTTCATATGCGCCACGTCTTCCGGATGCGGGCCGATGCCGCCGAGCAGGCCGAAAACCGACTGCACGAAGAAGGGCGGCTTGACCAGCTTGCGGTCGGCGAAATGAGCGAGATTATAAAGGTGGGCGATGTCGTAGCATTCGAACTCAAACCGCGTGCCGGCGCCGTAGCAGGTCTCGAGAATGTACTCGATATCCTTGAAGCTGTTGCGGAAGACGAGATCGCGCGTCGCCTCGAGATGCGGCTTCTCCCAATCGAATTTGAAATCCTTGTACTTGGCGACAAGGTGATAGAGGCCGAAATTGATCGAGCCCATATTGAGCGAGGCGACTTCCGGCTTGAACGTCGCCGCCGGTTTGACGCGCTCGTCGACGCGCATATAGGGGCTGCCGCCGGTGGTGATGTTGATCGCCGCTTTCGTCCCCTGCTTGATGCGCGGCAGGAAGCGCGCGAAAGCCTCCGGCGTTTGGTCGGGCTTGCCGGTTTCGGGATCGCGGGCGTGCAGATGCAGGATCGCCGCGCCCGCCTCCGCCGCGGCGATCGCCTCGGACGCGATCTGGTCCGGCGTGATCGGCAGATAGGGCGACATGGTCGGCGTATGAATCGCGCCGGTAATCGCGCAAGTGATGATGACCTTGTCTGTCGCGCTCATGGGCCTCGTTCCTTTCTCTGAATCGCTCAAACGCCGATATCGCGCGCCGCGCGCCTTTTATGCGCGGCGAGCGCCATAAGGCGCCGGTCGCGCCATTTCTGCCGCTCGACCAATTGGTCGCTGGATGTCCTGGCGCGGCGCGCGCGCTCGATCTCCTTCAGCCACGGTCCGCCCCAATCCACCCGGCGCTGCATCTGCGGAAACAGATTCTCGTAAATGCCCTGGTAGCGCTCGACATAGTCGCGGACGCCGCCCGGCGCGTTAAGGTCGATCGTCTCGAACGGCCCCATGAAGGACCAGCGCAGCGCCAGGCCCTCTCTGAGGCCGATATCGACATCCTCGGCCGTCGCATAGCCGTCGGCGACGAGGCGGAACGCCTCTTCGAGCAGCGCGCCTTGGAGCCGGTTCATGACGAAGCCGTCGATCTCGCGCTTCATCACGATCGGCGCCTGGCCGGCTTCGACCAGGAAGGCGCGGGCGCGCTCCACAGTCTCTGGCGATGTCCACGGCGCCGGGACGATCTCCGCCGCCGGAATGAGATAGGGCGGGTTGAGCGGATGGATCACCAGGCAGCGCGCGCGGCCGGGCAGGCTTTCGGTGAAGCGCGACGGCAAAAGCGCCGAGGTCGAGCTGGCGAGGATGGCGCGTTGCTGGGCGAGCCGATCAAGCTCGGCGAACAGCGCCTTTTTCACGTCGAGCCGTTCCGGCGCGTTCTCCTGGACATGATCGGCGCCGGCCAGCGCGGCGGCGAGGTCGCGCTCAGGGCGCAAACGCGCCAGCAGCGCTTCCGGTTTTGCGCCGTTCAACAGATCGTTGGCGGCAAGGTCCGGCAGGACCGAGGCGATGAAATCGAGCGCCTTGGCCGGCGCGCTCGAATCTTGATCCCACAGTGCGACGTCATGGCCGGCGCGGGCGAAGGCGATCGCCCAGGCCCTGCCGATGAAGCCGCTGCCGACAATCGCCACCGCCGCCATGGCTCTCCTCCTCACAAGGTTTCGACATTGCCGTCGACGCCGATCGACTGGCCCGAAATATTGGTCCCAGCATCAGAAATGAGAAACGCGATCATCGCCGCCACGTCATGCGGGCTGGTCATGCGCCGGAGCGAGATGCGGTCGAGATAGGTCTTTTCCATCGCTTCGTAAGAAACGCCCAATTGCTGCGCGCGATTCCGGATGACGCTCTCCATGCGTGGGCCTTCGATGATTCCCGGCAGGATCGCATTGACGCGGATATTGGCCGGACCCAACTCCTTGGCGAGGCTTTGGGTGAAGCCGATCACCCCGAATTTGGCCGAAGAATACGGTGTGCGGAACGCATAGCCGTGGCGGCCGGCGGCTG
>DATGLU010000429.1:0-3424 GCA_035294045.1 Roseiarcus sp.
AACGGCGACCGCCATTCCTGGATTTCGAGCCATTCGCGCACCTGCTCCGGCAGTTCGTGCCGTTCACGCGGATCGGCGACGATTTTACGCACGCGCGCGGCGAGATAGGTCGACAGCGGAAACTTGCCGCCTTCGTAGGCCGGCACCTTCGCATCTTCGGCGGTCGAGCGCGAAACGTACACCTCGTCCTCGACCAGGGCCTCGTATTTGAGAATTTCCCCCGCGAACACGAATGTATCGCCGGGCACCATCGTCTCCACGAAATATTCCTCGACTTGGCCGAGCAGGCGGCCGCCGCGCGGGATCATCTTCGCGGCGCGCGAGCGGACGAGGCGTACTTTCAGCATGTCGGCTTCGACGATCGTTCCGACGTTAAGGCGATAGCGTTGCGCCACGTTGGGATGGGCGATGCGCCAGCGGCCGTCCTTACCGCGGCGGATGCGGGCGAAGCGTTCGTAGGCCTTGAGCGCGTAGCCGCCGGTGGCGACAAAATCGACCACGGCGTCAAAGTCGCCGCGGGTGAGGTCCGCGTACGGCGCGGCCGTCTTCACCTCGGCGTAAAGCTCATCGCTGAGGAACGGCGCGCCGCAGGCGCGGCCGAGCACGTGCTGCGCCAACACGTCGAGCGCGCCAACACGCGCCGGCGCTGTGTCTTGGGCTTGCACGGCAATGGCGTCGAGCGCGGCGCGGCACTCGAGCACTTCGAAACGGTTCGCCGGCACCAGCACGCCCTTCGACGGCTCGTCCATCCGATGGTTGGCGCGGCCGATGCGCTGGAGAATGCGCGAGGCGCCTTTCGGCGCTCCGACGTTGATCACCAGATCGACGTCGCCCCAGTCGATGCCGAGGTCGAGCGAGGAGGTGCAGACCACGGCGCGCAGGCGCCCAGCGGCCATCGCCGCTTCGACCTTGCGCCGCTGTCCGACGTCCAGCGAGCCGTGATGGAGTGCGATGGCGAGATTGTCGTCGTTGATGCGCCATAGCTCCTGGAAAACGCTTTCCGCCTGGCTGCGCGTGTTGACGAAGACGAGGGTGGTGCGATGCGCCCCGATGAGCTGGTAGATCTCGTGCAGGGCGTGACGCGCCGAGTGCCCGGCCCAAGGCAGGCGCTCGCGGGTGTCGAGCATGCTGACGTCCGGCGGCGCGCCGCCTGCGGCAACAACGAGATCGGCGCTGGCGTCGCCTGCCGCCGCGCCTTGCGGCACCATGAAGCGGGCGAGTTCATTTGGCTCCGCCACCGTCGCCGAAAGGCCGATGCTGGTGAGAGCGGGGGCGAGGCGAAACAGCCGCGCTAAGCCGAGGGCGAGCAGATCGCCGCGTTTCGACGTCACCAGTGCGTGCAACTCGTCGAGGATCACGCGCTTGAGCGAGCCGAACAGATACGGGGCGTCGTTCGAGGCGAGCAGCAGCGCCAATTGCTCGGGCGTCGTCAGAAGAATGTCCGGCGGGTGGCGGCGCTGACGCTGGCGCCTGGAGGCGGGCGTGTCGCCGGTGCGGGTTTCGATGCGGATCGGCAGCCGCATGTCGGCGATCGGCGCTTCGAGGTTGCGTGCGATGTCGACGGCCAGCGCCTTGAGCGGCGAGATATAGAGCGTGTGCAACCCGCCATCGCGGTGCACATCGCGACCGCCCGAGATGAGCCGCCGCCGCGCGCCTCCTGCGGCGCCCGCAATGGACCTCTGCTGCAGCTCCACCAGGCTCGGCAGGAAGCCGGCGAGGGTCTTGCCGCCGCCGGTCGGTGCGATCAGCAGCGCCGAACGTCCTGCCTGGGCCTTGGCCAGCAGTTCCATCTGGTGCGGCCGCGGCGTCCAGCCGCGGCCGGCGAACCAGCGCGCGAAAACCTCCGGAAGGATGGCGGTGCGCTCGATGATGCTCACCCGCCGGACCTAGAACGGGATCCGATTGGACTGCATCGGATCATGGTCTCGTTTCAACGTTGCGAGCATGATCTTTTCCGCCCTTGCGGCTCATGCTCTACCGGGCGGGCGCCCCGGGGTCGAGGCCCGCGCGACTACAATGAGGCTGTCGACCGGCACGCCCTTCTCGCGGCGTACTGCTTGCTTCGACAGCACCGTCACGGTCAGGTGCGCCGCGGCCAAGGCGCCGCGCAGATAGGCCTCGCCGTGGGCGTAGCGCAGCGTCGGCAGCAACTTCACAGCATCCGCGTCGGCATGAGTTTCGACGGTGAAGGCGAAAAGGCCGCCGTCCGCCAGGACTCGCGCCACAGCGGCGGCAATCGGTCGAAGGTCGTTGACATAGACGAAGACGTCGGCGGCAACGACCAGATGATACCGGGCGGCCTTGCGCGCTTCCTCGACGAGAAACGTGTCGAGATCGGCGGCGAAGACCTGATGGTAGAGATGTTTGGTCGCCGCTTGCGCAATCATCGCCGGAGAGAGGTCGACTCCGACCATCCGCTCGACCAGCGGGCGAAATGCCGCCCCGGCAAGTCCGGTGCCGCAGCCAAGATCGAGCGCCGATCCGAAATGTAGCGGCTCGCCCGCCGTTCGTTTGGTCGCTTCAACGGCCTCGCGCAAAAGGGCTGGCCCGCGGTAAGCGAGGTGTTCGGTCAGCGCCGTATCGTAATGCGCGGCATATTGATCGAACAGCCGACGGACGTAGGTCTTAGTCATCGGCGGGGCGGGATCGCCGCAGCCGAGGCGGGCGAGCTGGAGCCGCGCCCCATGATAGTCTTCAGGATCGGCCGCGCGGGCTTTCTCGAATGCGGCAATCGCGCCGTCCCGATCGCCAAGCCGGTCGCGAATGGCCCCGAGGGCGAACCAGGCTGTGGCGAAGGAAGGGGCGAGAGCGGCGGTTTGAACGAGAACGTCGGCAGCGCCGGCCAAGTCGCCGCGCATCGCCAGGTCGAGCGCCCACTTGTAGCGCCGGTCGGCAACGAGGTCGCCGGAAGAGACGAAAAGCGGTCCGCTCTCGATCATCGCCTGTTCGCGTCCGGGGACGAAATGCCTATTTATGACTCCGCATGCGTCCCGAGGATATCCTGGTGCCGACGGCGGCCGGCGTGTTTTGCAAGCGCGGCTCCTTTCACATCGATCCTACCCGGCCGGTGGAGCGCGCGCTGATCACGCATGCTCATTCGGACCATGCGCGCCCGGGACATGGCGCCGTGCTAGCGACGCAGGCCACCCTCGATCTGATGAGGCTGCGCTACGGCGACGGCTTCGCCGGGCGAATCCAGATGATCGGCTACGGTGAAAGCGTCGCGCTTGGCGGCGTGCGCGTGACGTTCCACCCTGCCGGCCACATCCTCGGCTCGGCGCAGATTGCGGTTGAGGCGGAAGGTCTGCGCATTGTCGCCTCCGGCGACTACAAGACCCTCGCCGACCCGACCTGTGTGCCGTTCGAGCTCGTGCCCTGCGACGTTTTCATTACCGAGGCGACGTTCGCTCTGCCGGTATTTCGT
>DATGLU010000430.1:0-2996 GCA_035294045.1 Roseiarcus sp.
TCCCAAGCCTTTCCGGCGACCGCCTGGCGATCGAGCGCCAGATCGCCCTCGCCCGCGGCGAAGGGGTCGACACGTTCCTGATCGCGCCGGCGATCGCCGGGCCTTCCACTCTGCAAGGCTTACGCCGCGCCCATCCCGACCTCGCCTTCCTCGCCCATCCGACCTTGACCGGCTCGCGCGTCGCGCCGGACGTCTATGCGCGGCTTTTCCGGCTGTTCGGCGCCGACGCCTCGATCTTCCCGAATTACGGCGGCCGGTTCGGCTATTCCGAGCAGACCTGCCGCGGCATTGCCGACGCTCTGCGCAAGTCCTGGTTCGGCCTTGCGCCCTCAGCGCCGGTCCCGGCCGGCGGCATGAGCCTGAAGCGCGTGCCGGAAATGCTCGATTTCTATGGGCCCGACGCGATGCTGCTGATCGGCGGCGCCTTGCTCGCCGAGCCGCCGAACAAGCTCGTCGCCGAGACGCGGGCTTTCGTGCGCGCCGTCGGCGCCTTCGAACATGGAGCGGCGCATGTCTGAGAGCACGAAGGCGGCGACGCTCCGCGCCGCGCGCGAAGGGTTTCATTGGGACGGCGTCGAGACGCGCCGCTACAAGGACGAGCCGAGCGCGCCTTACAAGGAGGTGACGCGGCAAATCCTGTTCAGCGATCCGCGCCTCAAGGGCGAGTTGCGCTATTTCGAAGTCGCGCCGGGCGGCTATACGACGCTCGAAAAGCACGAGCACATGCACGCCGTCCTGGTGCTGCGCGGCGGCGGCGAATGCCTGGTCGGCGACAGCGTACAAAGGCTCAAGCTCAACGATCTCGTCACCGTCCCGCCCTGGACCTGGCACCAGTTCCGCGCCGGAAAGGACGAGCCGCTCGGCTTTCTCTGCCTCGTCAATGCCGAGCGCGACCGGCCGCAATTGCCGAGCGAGAGCGAGGTCGCCGAGATGAAGCGCGACCCGGCGATTCGCGATTTTCTCGATGGGAAATGACATCGTAGGCGTAGGCGTAGGCGTAGGCGTAGGCGTAGTAAAATCTTATCGTGGCTTCGTGATCGGCGTGCTAAAGTCGCGCAATGACTAGCAAAGCCCTTATGGAAGTTTTGCGGCGTGTCGAGGCCTGGCCGGAAACTCGCCAAGAAGACGCCGCACGGCTGCTCGCCGAAATGGAGCAACAGGACGCCGGCCCGCTCGCCCTCACGGATGAGCAGGCCGAAGAGGCGGAGCGGCGGCTGCAAGCGTCCGATCGGACATTTGTCGGGCTCGACGAGGTAAAACGCCGCTTCGATCAGCGACGATAAATGAGGGTTCTCGTCGACCAGAGAGCCTATGGCGACCTCGATCAAATTCATGCATGGATCGCACGCGATCGACCCGCCGCCGCGCGTTCGGTGATCGAACGCATTCTCGCCGCGTTGGAACTGCTTCAGCGACATCCTTACGCAGGCCGGCGCGGAAGAGTCCGCGGGACGTACGAGTGGGTCGTGACGGTCTTCCCTATATCATAGTGTTTGAAATTGATTCCGATCGAGACGAGCTTAAAGTAACCGGCGTCTTCCATGGCGCCCGACGCCCCGGCCGCCGATAACGCGTTCAACCCCATTGCGCCCCCCGCCAAGTTCTGATGGAATTTGCCTGAGGCGACGCGCGAGGCTCCAAGCGAGCCTCACGTCAGAGCGGGAGGAGAACGAATGAAAATCGTGACTGGATTGGCCGGGCTTGCAATCGCGGGCCTGATGGCCTCGACGAGCTTGGCGGCGGATAAGCCGCTTTTCGTCTATGTCTCTCCCGGCCCGATCGGCGTCGACGATTTCCTGAAGCTCGGCAAAGCCGGCACGGAGCAGGTCGCCAAGGAGCTTGGCGGCGAAGCCAAGACTTACGAGAGCACCGATCCGACGACGCAGCGCCAGAACCTCGAAGCGGCGGCCAAGGCCGGCGCCAAGATCGTCATCGCCATCGGCTTCGAGTTCAATGACATGCTGCCGGATGTCGCGACCGCCTATCCGAACACCAAATTCCTGCAGATCGATTCCTGCCCGTTCAGCAAGATGAAGCCGAATATCTATTGCTCGGTCTTCCGCGAATATGAGGCGAGCTTCCTGGCCGGCGCCGAAGCCGCCTTGACCACCAAGACCGGCAAGGTCGGCGCGATCAGCGCGCTCGATATTCCCTTCCTCCATCGCTACACGGACGGCTTCATCGAAGGCGCCAAGCATGTGAAGGCGGACATCAAGATTTCTCCGACGCTGTGGGTCGGCGGCTCCAATCCGTTCCAGGATCCGGCGCGCGGCCAGCAGCGCGCCGCCGCCATGCTCGCCGATGGCGCGGACCGCATCATGGCCGCGGGCGCGGGATCGAATGGCGGCATCTTCAAGGCGGTGGAGGACGTTCCCGGCGCCAATGCGTTCGGCGTCGACGTCAATCAATGCCTGCAGGCGCCGGGCGCGGTGATGGACAATGTCGAGAAGAAGACCGACATCGCCGTCGAGCTCGCCGTCAAGGGCATCATGGACGGCAAGCAGCAGCCGATTACGGCTTTGGGCCTGAAGGAAGGCGGCATGACGCTGACCGGTCTTGAGCCCGACGTGAAGGCGTCGAAATGCACCATCGCCAATTATCCCGACGTGATCGCCAAGGTGAAATCGCTCCGCGATGAGATCGCCGGCGGCTCGCTGAAAATCGAAGACCCGATGACGAAGAAGTAGAGGGTGTCGGTTCTCGAACTGGAGGCCAAGGGCGTCGTCAAGCGCTACGGCGCCCTCCTCGCCAACGATCATGTGGACCTCGCCGTCGAGCGCGGCGAGATTCACGCGGTCATGGGCGAGAACGGCGCCGGCAAGTCGACGCTGATGAGCATCCTTTACGGCCTGCAGCCGCCCGACGAGGGCCGCATCCTGCTGCGCGGCGCCGAGACGCATTTCCGCTCCGCGCTCGACGCCATCGCCGCCGGCATGGGCATGGTTCACCAGGCGTTCAAATTGTTCAATTCGCTCTCGGTCTGGGAGAACATCGTC
>DATGLU010000431.1:0-5245 GCA_035294045.1 Roseiarcus sp.
CGCATGCGTATGGCCGCTATCTTGATAAGCGCTGGTCGGGAGTTGAGACGCGGTGAGCGTGACGGCCTGCGCGCCGCCAACCGTGCCGAGGCTATACCCGGTGAGACGATTCGCCGGAGTGCCGCCCATATTGTCGGCGCCGGCGAACGCAACCCCCCGCCAATCGGGCACGTTGAACGTGGTCGTTCCGTCGCCCGCACCCCAGGTCGTTCCAATTGCGGCGAATAAGTTGGCGTAAGTTGTCCTGGAGACGGCTTGGCCATCGCAGAGCAAGAAACCAGTTGGAACCGATGAGCCGGCGAAGGGAAGCATCACCCCCGACGGAAGAAACGTGCTTAGCTGGCTGTAATTGACGGAATCTCCGGGCAGCGAGCCCGTGCCGAGATTGGTCAGCTTATTGCCGCCCATGTTCATATTGACCGGCGCGTCGGCCCGGCCCGTCGCCCAGCCGACAGCGGTCAGGCCAGAGGCAATATCGCTGTCTTGTGTATTCTGGTCTTCCGCCAAAGCGGGCGTTCCGTCGACGAAGGTGACGGCCGGGGTGAAAACGCCTTGCGAATTAAAAGGCACCCTGTGATCTCCCTGAAAAGGAATTGAGCGTCGACGCGACCGCGCTAGCCATTGGGACGCCTTAGTTCGTGATCGGCTCCGCAAGGCGCGCCGCGGGAGAAATCGTAGGAACGCACCGCATCGGTCATTAAGCGCCGGACAATGACGCTCATGGCTTCGCCTTCATGCCTCGCCAGCGCTTGAATCTGGTCGCGCAACTGCGGCGAGGTCTGAACAATGATGTTAACTCGCGGCTGTCGATTGGTTTGCATCGGGAGTTCCGCAATTATTGCCGCAATATAGCAAAAAAATGAGAAAAGACAATATAGTGAAGTATAGTGTCCTTAGCTGACCATGGATATTCATAGATGTGCGCCGGCGCTCATGGGGCCGGCAGCGCCAGTTCTCACCTCAGTCAGCTTGCGCCGCCCATGCGCCATCTATTCCGTATCTACTTTAGAAAATCCCTTCGCATCCCTCTCTCCCGAGCGCTTGAACGCAAATGAACACGTTTTGAGGAGATGAATGGCGCGGCCGAGAAAGCGAGAATTATTATGCCGCAAATTTGAAACCTCCCGGCGCCGGGAGATTCTGACTTTCGCGCACCACGCTGAAGTCGCCGCTCTTCCGCCGGACGAAGCCGACGCGTTTCTCGATTGGGCCTGTCGCCCGGATTCTCCCTTCTCAAAGGCCATTGATAGGGCCTTGTTCTGAATCAATGTGCGCCAAAAAACGATTTCAGTTCTGAAATTGCCTTGCGGCTAGATGATCGTGGCCGCTGTCGCAGTCCGCGGGCGGGCATATCGCTGACCGGCCATGGCTCCGGGCGATCCGCTCTCCGAAGCTGCTCATTTCCGCTCATCGCAATACTGCGCGGCCCATTCTTCAGATGTCATTGGCTCGGCGGAGATTGCATGGACCTTCGACAGCACTTCCGATTTATCGACGATCAACCCATTGATCTTGGCCACATCCACCCAGGCGGCCCTGGCGACGGACAGGCCTGACGCGCCTCCCTCGGCCTCCGCGCCCTTGGCGATGCGAACCAGGTTATTGGTGATGCTTTCGATCGTAGTGGCGGTCCGCTCCGCCGCCTTGGTCTGCAACTCGCGGACGCGGGCCTTTACCCTTGCAGTGGCTAGCAATCGAGAGGCGCAAGCGTCGGCGCTGTCGTCCGACTTCGGATTGAATCCGGCGACTCGATAAGCGTCTCGCCCGGTCGATCCCTTGGCAATCTCGCGGGCGAAAGCTTCGTGATGTTGGTTCTGGAGCGCGGCCATTACGATTCATCTCCGTTCGGGCGAGTGATTATTTCGATTGTTTTCAGAAATTCAAAACATCGAGAAATCGACCATGGACCGGCCTCGAAGCACAGGCATTCGGGTTCATCCCTTTCCAAGCGCCGTGAGTTGGGACAATTGGGACATTTGGGACAATGTCCCACCCTGTCCGGACCGTCCGGCACTGGGACATCTGGGACACCCCCCTTATAGGGGTGTCCCACTTGTCCCACCCACGGCGCTATGTTTCCCAAATAATACGTTCTCCGTTCTGATCGGCGGCGGCCAGAGCCCGCGTCTTTAAGGCGCTTTCGATTGCGCGCCGGAAACTCTTCCGTTGGCGCTCAAAAAGCTTGCCGGCGTCCTCGTCGGATTCTGCCCTCTCGGCTATGCGCGCGCGATAGACATCCCTGATTTTCTGCTCAGCGACAGCGCAGACCATTGGCCCATTTGGAATTTGGTGATTCTTGCCGGACTCGCCGATCGCCTCGGCAACACAGTCCATCAGCAGGCGCAGCGATGCGGGGGTTTTCTTTGGCTTGGCGGTTTTGGGTGCACAAGCGTCGGCGGCGCTCACCTCGGTGACAACCAGTGTTGAATGCACCTTCCCTCGCCGATTGGTTCCGACGACGACGCGGTCGAGGATCACATCGAAAGCGACATTGTCCTCGTCGTCTTTTTGCTTCTGGATCGTTAGAACCGCGCGGCGTTCTGCTTCGTCCGGTCGCTCGCATAGGATTTGCGTCTCAACCCCGCCAGTGCTGCCGGAAAAGCCGCGCGGTCGCTTTTCCGTCCCCTCGGCGACGCCGACATGATGCACGAGAATGACGCAGCACTGAAATTTGAGAGATATCGCCACAGCGTTGTTGATCAACGTCTGCATGCCGCTGCCATTTTCATCGCCGCTGCCGAGAGATTTAGAGGCTGTGTCGATAAAGATCGCGGCCGGCTTAATCTCGTAGGCATCGATGGTCGCGAATAATTTTGCCAAATCGCCTTTGTCGGTGCCGAGGTTCGGCGCCGCGGGCATGAGCGCGAAAGGCGTTCCCCTCGGGATTCCTCGCGCCATCTCATAGCCCTTCTTGCGCTTACGGAGGCCACCGGAGCCCTCTGCGGCGATATAGACTACGAATCCCCGCTCAACACGTCTGCCGCCCCAGGCGTCGCCTTTGCCAATCGACATGCCCCAATCGAAGCTGACGAAAGTTTTGAGAGAGCCAGGTTTTCCGTAGAGCATGGCGACCCCAACTTTCGGCAGGACGCCATCGATCAAATCTTCGTTCTCTACATCGAAGGCGATGTCGTCGCACATCTCGATCGGGAAGAGATTGCGCTGACCGACCGGGGGCGAGCCGTTGCCTCGGCTCGGCGGAGATTCTTCCCGTGAGACGACCGTCTCTCGCATGACGCGCTGTAATTCGGGAGGGATCGCCGCCGATTTCGCCGCAGAGTTCAAATTCAGATGATCGAGGCTCATGCCGCCCTCGCGAATTTCGATGAAGGCGCGATCAAGATGCGCGGCGCGGGCCGGGCAAGAGAGCGCCGGAGGTGAGCGGCGTGATCCCGCTCTGTAACGATGAGAGGAGCCGAGGCGTAGAGGAGATCGGCCGCCTCGACCTGGTCCACGATGACGATGCCGTTGCGCTCAGCCTGAAGCCACGCGAGTGGCGTCCGATGAACAGGCAATCCCTCGCCCAAGCGTGGCCGTAGGGCGCATTCGGCGCCAAGCAGCGCGGCATTGCCGAGCCAACTGGCGATTTGGCCCGTCGCCGGCGTCCAGGCAACGAGGTCCGATATCTCGCCGTCCGTATGGCGGGCGACGAAGATGAAAGCCTCGTCCACGCTTTCGGAATCGTTTGCGTCGCTTGCAAATTCGAAGCACCCGCGCCAGGGCGCGTCGAAATGGACGCCGGCTCTCATGACTAGGTCCGGCATGAAAATAGAGGCCGGCGGGACGCCATGAGCGCGGAAGTCGTCGAGATTGCGCTGACGCAGCAAATCGCATGCGTAGAGGCGCTTTTCGATCTCTAGCGGGCTCATGCGGTTTGAGCCCATTTCTTGTTGTCGAACGGCCAGTCCCTTCGGGGCTTGCCGCGCAAAGCCATCGCGCGATCCGCAGTTAGACTGAGTGAAACGCGAGGCTCGGCACCGTCCTTCTGATATATTTCGCAACACGGCCGCCCAACGAGGGACACGCCGTCGCCTTGCTCAAGCTCTTCCAATTCGGCTTGCGCGTCTTCATCAAAGACCGCGGCGCGCCAAAATTCGGTGGCGTTGCCATTGGCGACTTTGACGGTCAAGGTGAGGAAGGACGAGCCCTTCTTAGTCAGGCGCTTTTCAGGCGCTCTGAAGATTGTTCCGGAAATCTGGACGAGCGCGCTCATTGGACGCCCGCCTGTTTTGCAAATATCGTGAGGGCCTGCCGCTCCGACGCCTCGGCGACCTTAAGAGCATGAAGCTCGCGCGCGGGGAGGTGAACCTCAAGCGCCGCCCGAACCAGGCTCCGCATCAAATCGGGAGGGATGGCGTCAAGTTCAACGGAAATATCGCCGAAGGCTTTCGATCGGGTATCCGTCGCCTTCGTCGGCCTCGTCGGCAATTTCCAGGTATTGATCTGCTCCTTTGTGACCGCGAGGCGTTCGAAGTAAATCTCCGCCTTGGGCGCCATCTCCCTCAACGTCTCCTCGATCTTCTCGCCGGCATTGACGCCGGACGGGTCGAAGTCGCCGAGATGGTAGATGTAGGTCGGCTTGTCGATCTCAGTGATGTATTCCGCTGAACTGTGCAAAAATGACAAGGAGGCATAGCCTCGTGCGACCATGAGCGGAACATCATATTTCGCCGTAATCGGATAGACGACGCCCGCGAGGGCGTCCTTTTCGAGCCAGACTTCGGCGTAGCAGTCGAGATCGTCCCACAGCGCCTTGCGGTAAAGGCGAGCGGTCAGTTCGAGAGCCTCCTCGATCCCTGAATATGAGGTCGGCTTGCGGCGCCAGCGCGTCCCATCGGCGAGCCATTCGTACGGCATTTCTCCCGCTCGCCGTAGGAAGACGAGATCGGTCTGGACCTTCGTATAGCCAGCTTCGGTCTTCTCAATGAAGCCGCGCACCGTCGCCTGATAGAACGCTTGGCGCACGGCCGCGGGCTGGATTTCTTGGACGATCTCGAAGAGCCGTGCTCGCCGGGTCTCGACCTCGACCCTGGTCGAGCGGAGACGTTTTATGTGGCTAGCCTGATAAGAGAGGACGGCGCTCATTGGACGAGCTCCGCTTCGACTTCGTCCGCGACGGCTGCTAGATCGTCGGCGAGATCAAGATCGGCGCGCGCCTCCGACGGGACGATCGCGACGCCGTTCTCATTTGTCGTGATGCGTTGGCCTGCGCTTTTTCTGCGAAAAGCTGCGCGAGTCCGTAGCG
>DATGLU010000432.1:0-5024 GCA_035294045.1 Roseiarcus sp.
GAGACCGACGCTGACGTCCTCTATCTCGAAATTGGCGATCGAAGGGCCGACGATGAGGCTTACTACCCGGACGACGACCTTAAAGTCGCCTGGGTGGATGGCAAATGGGGGCGCGCCATGCATAAGGATGGAACGCCGTACTGAGCGGGGGAATTGGTCGGGTGGCTCTCGGGCCGTCCGTGAGGTCGGCCTTCTGGTACTGATCTCTCACCGCGAATTCGCCGCGCCGGAGTTGCTCGTCAACTTTCGCGTAAGGCTCTCAGGATACCTTTCTCGCGCAAACCTGACCCTCAAAGAGCCAGGGCCTTCGCGCTCCCTCAGCCGAGCGCGAGACTGTCGGTCTCGTTCTCTCCGCCTCAATGAGAGACGAGGCCGTATCCTGTTCTGCACGCCTCAGACTCGAGCCGAGCAGGGCTTGCCCGTCTACCCTGCTCGCGCCGGATCTTGGAATGTCTGAAGGTCGGGAATCGACGAGCCATAACTCTCGAAATGCTCGATCGCGAAATTTTCGAGCAGCCTATCCTCACCGACGAGAAACCTGGGTCGACGCCAAACGTCGCCGATTGCGACGCGAATGTCGTTCGCGCTCTCCCAAAGCATCGTCAATATGAAATTCCGTCGATCGCCGCCAATAAACGATTGTCCGGGAAGATAGGCGATCAGACCATGCTGTGTTTGGAGCCAAGGTATTGCGGATTCAACGACGAATCGTCGCCAATCGGCTTCTTTGCCGGGCAACGTGCAACACCTGAAGCATCTAATAATCACCGGGGTCAGTCCTTCCTCATTTACCAGGCGAGGGCGCGGAGCTCGCACATTTCTCGGCGCTCGCCACGCCGCACAATGTGCTCCTTAGGCCCGTGCAGCACGCGAGGGAGTCAGCGAGGCTCGCACCGCGCCGGCGCTCGGGTCAAGGCTCGGCGGTGATCATGGCGTCGGCGCCGCATTGAATTGGGCCTCGGGATTTTTTCGATAGGACTAACGTTTCGGCTCGCAAGCGTTGGCGACAAAAAGCCCGCTCAATGGGAGCGGGCCTGAATCTGCGCATAGGGTCCGATAGGAGGAGACCCTCGGGCTTAGGGGCGCGGCCCGCGCGCTCGCGAAGTCAAGTCCGCGCCAAGGATTCCCGTTCGCCAATGAGGGCATCAAACGCGCGTGAGCAATTTTCTTGTTAAACATTTCGGACCGCGATGGACGGCGCGTCGCGAATCCCTCAGCTTCGCCAAGCGCGCCGCTCAGATAGCCCCCCAGCCCTAGCGTCGCGCGGTCGGCCTCGCTTGGACCCCATATCCGGCGGGGCCGACTTTCTTTTCAGGGGACTGCCGGCCCCGTCGCATCACCCCTCGACAGGGCCGGCGCCGCCCCAGGGCCGCCCAGCATGAAAGCCTTATTGCAGATTCGCGGCCGCAAATCTGTCGCAATTCGGCCACTGTTGATGTCTTTCGAGGCCAGGCGCGCTCTTGTTTTTTTGCTGTCTGGGGCGTGTGATTTGCTGTCTGGGGCGTGTGAAAGGCATCGTGGACAGCCGACCCGGTCATCTCGCCTCGCTCGCTCGGAACAATCGGGGGCGCATCGGTTTTCTTGCGCAACCGATGGAGGTTCTCATGTCAGTTTTGTTCCGGACCGCAGTTATCGCGGGCGCGGCGGCGCTCTCAACCGCCGCCTTCGCTGGGAATGGGGAAGGCAACAAACCGTGGAATAACGTTGCAGTCACAACCCCGTCGGCCTCCCAAAGCGCCGGCGCCACTGCGCATCTAACCGAACCACGCGCGGTCGAGAGGAGAGCTGCGGCTGAGGAGCGGCGGCCGAGCCGGCGTCCCTCCCGCCTTGCGGCGGAGCGCCGACCGGAGGCGGAAGGGATGGCGTCAGCGCCCGGGCCGATGCAGCCCGCCTATGGCTATGGCGCTGGTTACGCCTACGGCGCTGGTTATGGCTACGGCCCGAGCTATGGGTATAGCCCCGGCTACGCATACGGCGCTGGTTATGATCCCGGTTACGCCTATGGGCCTGGTTATTCTTACAGCGCCGGCTATGGCCCGAGCTACGGTTATGGAATGGCCTACGCCAACCGACCCTACTCCTATGGCTATGACTATTACCCCGACGCTCCGTACTATCCCTACATTCCTGAAGGCGGCAATTCCGGCGGCGAGATTTTCCCGCATGCGGGAACCTGAGTTCGCGACGAGAATTGCAGCGGCCCCTTCAAGGGGCCGCTTTTTTTTGCGAGAAGGCCGCCTCAGCGCTGTGCGGAGCGCAGGCCCGCCATCGTTCGTTCTACCTGCCAGTACGCCGGCAGCCCGGCCGCCGGCCCGAGCGGCGGAAGTTCTACTCGCCGGCCGCCAAGTCGGCGTCGAGCCAAAGCGCAACGGCGTAAGCGACGATCAGGGCCGCCACGCCGCCGAACACGACCAAGGTTGTTGTCATTGAGCCGCTCCCCAGGGAATCGCCGCACGATAAGAATAAGCGCGCTTTGCGCTGACCGCTGTAGCGTCGGCGCCGCAGTTCACAGAAGCCGGCTTACTCAGTCGAGGCGCTGGCCACGAGCCTGAACGCGATTTCCGTGCGACGATCTCGGATCCCCTTAACCCGGAGCGAGCCATTCCCCCCGTGGTCAGGACGGCGCCGTTCCTGCCCGCGCCGTGAAGTTGGCGGCGAGCCGTTCCAGCGCGGCTCAATCGTGATGATGGATAATGTGCCTGATGATCCGCCTCACCACGTGATGATGATGGTGGTGATGGTGATGACGGTACACATAGTGATGATGATGGTGGTGATGGTGGTGGTCCTGGGCGACCTGCATGAGGGCCGGCTTTGTCGCCGTCGCGGGAGTCTCGGTTTCGACGGCGGCGAGAGTCTCCACCGCGTTCGGGATGGGATCAAGCAATTCGGAAAACGACTGCGCGGGCTTCAGCGCGGCTCCCGCGCTCGCATCGGCGGCCGCAGGCGCCGCGGCGACAATCGCCAGGGCCGAGGCGGCGCCCAATACCCCAAGGGTCTTCTTATCCATTGTAATCTCCTGCTGGCGTCAAACCCGCCGTAAACGTTTGAGGCTGCTTAAAGTTCCGATGACGGCGAGCGATCTGCTTGGCTGGCCGGCGCCGCGCGCCGGGTCTTTTCGCGCGTGGGCGAAGATTTGCCTGTCAGGCGACGCCGCTAAGGCGAAAGCGCGACGAGCGTTCTTTGGAGCCGCCGCTCGCCGGCCATTGACGTCTCGACACAATGTCTCGGCAGGATCATCTCTAAACTGTCGCAGCCGGCGCTGCGAAGCGGGCCGGCGCAAGGTTCAAGCGAATCGATCTAGTCTTGCCGGTCAGCCGGCGGAAGGAAGCATGCGCATCGCCCTCTTCACCCTGGAAAGCTTGTCGAACGCTGTCGCGCTGCGCCGGTTGGTCGAGATGCGTGGAAGCGAGATTGTCCTGCTCGGCCTGTCCGATCCCTACCGCAAGGCCGCGGGCGGCGCGATTGGGCAGACCCTCCGGCATTGGCGCCGCTCGGGGCCGCGATTCTTGCCCTATCTGGCCGTCAATTTCTCCCTGCCGGCTCTGTCGCGAGGATTACGCCGTTCGAGTCTCAAGCATGTGGCCGGCCGGCTCGGCATCCCGACCGCGACGATCGCCGATGTCAACGACGCGACGACGCTGAGCTTGCTGCGGCGGAGCCGAGCCGACCTGATCGTCTCCTACCATTTCGACCAGATATTCACCGCAGCGACGCTGGCCTCGGTCGTGCGAGGCGGCGTCAATGTGCACCCCTCGCTTCTGCCTCGCCATCGCGGGCCCGTGCCGACGCTTTACGCCTTGCTCGATGAGCAGCCCATGACCGGCGTGACCATTCACCGCCTCGCGCCTCGGATCGACGCCGGCGCCATCCTGGCGCAAAAGCCGGTTGTCCTGCCGCATGACGCGACGGTCATCGGCGCCTCGGCGATGCTGCACGAAGCGGCGCTGCCGATGCTGGATGAGGTGCTCAGGCAATTGGAGAACGGATCGGCCGTCGAGACCCTCGCGCCGGTCGAGCCCTATTGCCCGTTCCCGTCGCGGGAACTGCTGCGCCAGGCCGGGCGGCGCGGCGTCAAGCTCGCCGATCTCCGCGATCTGCGCCGCGCCGTCTTTGGATAGATCAGACGTAACGAGCGCAGGCGGGACGAGCAATCGTCTCGTTGTTCCGCGTCGCGCGCCGAAAGGCGCTTATCGACTGAGAACAGCCGTCCGCGAAAACTACGTCGCGAAAGTCGCGCCCTTCTTCGCAGCAGACGCGAAGGCTTTTGGCGCGGCCGAGACCGTCTCGAGGTCCCGCCTTCGGTCGCTCTCGGCGGCTTTCGCTTGCGCCTCGATGTCGGCCTCTCGCGCGAGATTGCGCGCCGTCCTATAGAGGCTCACGACAAAGACGACGGCTAGGACCGCGCCCAAGATCGCAACCCCGGCGGTCGGCAGCGGGATGGTCACGCCGAGGACCGAGAGAGAGGTGGGGCCGATCAGAAACAGGGCCAGATTGAATGCGATGATGCCCAGCCGGATCTCGGTCGGTCCGCAATTGACGAAGGTCAGTTGCAGTTCGCCCGAAACCTGATTGAGCAGGAAAACATAAATCGAAAGGGCGAGATAAGCGCAAAGCATGAACAAAGCGGCGGCCAAGCCGACATCCGGCGTCAGCCCAAGGCCGCCGATGATGAGGAAGTTGTTGATCACGTCGACTGAGTGATCGACGAAATAGCCGTAACGAGGCCGCTCGATCTTGCGGTGGCGGGCGAGAGAGCCGTCGAGCGAATCCCCGAACCAATTCACGACCAAGCCGAAACAGGCCAATAGATAGAAGGCCGGATGCCGGTTGGTCGCCGCATAGCCGATCGCGGTGATGACTGAGCCGATCAGGCCCGCCACAGTCAGATGATCCGGCGTGACCCAGCCCGGCATGATCCGGCAGAATGCGTTGAGCAGCTGGCGCTCGCGCCGGGCCAGGAGATTGGTTTGAATCCGCTTCGGCGCCTGGAAGGACTCGGCGGCGCTGTCGCCCACAAGTCC
>DATGLU010000433.1:0-6146 GCA_035294045.1 Roseiarcus sp.
GAAAATACTTTTCTCAATCCCGCCGCGCTTGGCCGCGGCGCCGTCTCGTTTTTGCCGCCGCGCCGCGAGGCCGAACGGGCGCGCGATATCGGCTCCCGCGTCGGCTTGCGGCCGAACTTGCCGGATTTGCCGATCGAGGCGTTGTCAGGCGGCAATCAGCAAAAGGTGATTGTCGGGCGCTGGCTGGAAATCGCCAAGCGATTGCTGATCGCCGAGGACCCGACTGCCGGCGTCGATATCGGCGCCAAAGCCGAGATTTATCGGCTGCTCGACAAGGCGCTTGCCGGCGGGCTCGGCATCATCGTCGTTTCAACCGATTTCGAAGAGGTCGCGCGGCTCTGCCATCGCGCTTTGGTCTTCTCGCGCGGGCGGATCGTCGAGGAGATCGCCGGCGCCGATTTGACGATCGAGCGCTTGATTCGCGCGGCCTCGGTCGCCGCGCCAACGGCCGCCTGAGGAGGAAGCATGGCCTCTTCCGTCAAATCGACCGCGCTGGAGCCGACCAGAATCGAGCTTGCCGGCTTGAGCCTTTGGGCGCGGATTAAGCGTCTCGCGCCGGTTTACGGGCTGGTCATCCTGACGATCCTGCTCGCGCTGCTGTTCAGCATCCTGCTGCCCAACACGTTTCCGACCATGCTGAACCTGCGCTCGATCATCGCCGACAAGGCGATCATCGCGATTTTGTCGCTCGGCGTGATGATCCCGATGGCCGCCGGCAAGATCGATCTGACGGTCGGCTACGGCATCGTTCTCTGGCACATTCTCGCGATCAGCCTGCAGACGAAGTTCGGCTTTCCATGGCCGCTCGCCGTCTTGACCGTGCTGCTGCTCGGCTCAGGCGTCGGCCTGATCAACGGCGTGCTGGTCGAGATCGCGCAGATCGACGCCTTCATCGCGACGCTCGGCACCGGAACCGTTCTCTACGCCATCGCGATGTGGCACAGCCAGGGACGGCAGATCGTCGGCATCGCGCCGGACGCTTTTTATGCGATCAACGGCGCCAATCTCTTCAACCTGCCGATCACCGGCTTCTACGTGCTCGCCCTCGCGCTGGCGCTCTGGATCGCGCTCGAATATCTGCCGATCGGCCGCTATTTCTATGCGATCGGCGCCAATCCGAAGGCCGCCGCCCTCAACGGCGTGCCGGTTCGCCGCTATACGATCTACGCCTTCGTCGCCTCGGGCCTGCTGACCGCTTTCGCCGGCGTGATCCTCGCCGCCAAATTGCGCATCGGCCAGGCCAGCGTCGGCCTCGAATATCTGCTCCCGGCGCTGGTCGGCGCGTTCCTCGGCTCGACCACGATCAAGCCGGGCCGGGTCAATGTCTGGGGCACGATCGTCGGCGTGACCATCCTCGCCATCGGCATTTCAGGCATCCAACAATTCGGCGCGATGTTCTTCGTCGAACCGCTGTTCAACGGCGCGACCTTGCTTATCGCCATCGGCATCGCCGGCTACGCGCAGAGAAGGCGCGCGATCGGCGGAGCGCGCGCCCCCGCGACAATGGCGCAGGATTCCAGCGGCGGCCCGGCCGCTTCTTCACCCAGGGGAGGACAAGAATGAGCCTATCTATCCGAGCGCTGCTTTTGGCGAGCGTCGGCGCCTTGATATTCGGGAGCGCGGCGCGGGCCGACGATTATGTCGACATGGCGACCAAGGCCGCCAAGGCGGCGACGGCGCGCGCCGACAAATGGGATGGCCCGACCGCCGGCCCGAAAGCGGCAAAGGGCAAAAAGATCGTCTTTGTCGCCGGCGATTTGAAGAACGGCGGCATTCTCGGCGCTTCTGAGGGCGTCAAGGAGGCGGCCGCCGCGATCGGCTGGACCGTCACCGTGATCGATGGCCAGGGCTCGGTTTCGGGCCGCACCGCGGCGATGGACCAGGCGCTCACCTTGAAGCCGGACGGCATCGTCGTCGGCGGCTTCGACACCAACGAGCAGAAAGTCGCCTTTGACGCGGCCGCCAAGTCCGGCGCGGCGGTCGTCGGCTGGCACTCGGGCACGAGGCCCGGCCCCGAGCCGGAAGCCGGCATTTTCGCCAATGTCACCACTTTGCCGCAGGATGTCTCGAACACCGCAGCCTATCAGGCGATCGCCGAATCGGATGGCAAGGCCGGCGTCGTCATCTTCACCGATTCGCAATTCGAGATCGCCGTGTTCAAGGCGAAAGCGATGGAGGCGGCGATCAAAAAATGCGCCGGCTGCGCCGTGCTCGAATATGTCGACAGCCCGATCGCCGAATCCTCGCAGCGCATGCCGCAACTGACGACCACGCTGTTGCAGAAATACGGGGACAAGTGGACGCATTCGCTGGCGATCAACGACCTCTATTTCGATTTCATGGGACCCTCGCTCGCCGCCGCGGGCAAAAAGGGCGACGACGCGCCGCGCGCCATCTCGGCCGGCGATGGCTCGGAATCGGCGTTCCAGCGCATCCGCGCCAAGCAGTACCAGGACGGCACGGTCCCCGAGCCGCTCAACATGCAAGGCTGGCAATTGGTCGACGAGTTGAACCGGGCGTTCAACAAGGCGCCGTGGTCCGGCTACGTCTCCGGCATCCATCTGGTGACGGCTGAGAACGTCGCCTATGACGGCGGCGACAAGAACATTTTCGACCCCGACAATCACTACCGCGACGAATACAAGAAAATCTGGGGCGTGAAGTAAGTCCGACGGCGCGCGCCGCCGACGCCATACGAGGTCGACATGTGCGGCCCCGAGCGATCGCTCGCTAGGGGCCGATATGTTATGAGCCAAGCAAGCGCTGTGCGGGGCGCTGAACGATGTCCGCCAGCCCAGCGCTCCTTTCGCTGAAATCCGCTCGATGCGGGGCGCTCCGCAACCTGCCTCTCCCGTCTGATCGCTGGCGCGACGGCCTTGAACGCCGCCGGCGGCATCGGGACGCGCTTTTCCAGAGGCGACCAAAGAAAGTTTGGTCTCAAACGAGTTGCCAAACGCGCCGAGGCTGCTATCGATAGACCAGCGCCGCCGTCGCTGGTCGCGGCGGCGGGCAAGGAGGAGACGGACGGGGCATATGGGCCGGCTGCAAGACAAGGTCTGCCTGATGACCGGCGGCGCCGGCAGCCTCGGCGCGGCGACGGCCAGGCTTTTCCTCGCCGAAGGCGCCAAGGTGATGCTCGCCGACCTTGAGGAAGCCGCTCTGCAACTGACGAAGGCGGCTTTGGGCGGCGGCGATCTCGAGACGGTCGTTTGCGACGTGACCCAGGCCGCGAGCCTCGAGAGCGCCGTCGAGGCGGCGGCGCGGCGCTGGGGAGCGATCGACGTGCTCTTCAGCAATGCCGGCAATTTCGGCGTCGTCGCGCCCATCGCCGCCTATCCGGAAGACGTGTTCGACGCGGTCTACGCCGTCCATGTCAAAGGCGCGTTTCTCCTTTGCCGGAGCGCCGCGCCGAAAATGCGGGACGGCGGCAGCATCGTCATCACGTCAAGCGTCGCCGGCTTGCGCGGCGATCCCGGCGTCTACGCCTATATCACCGCCAAGCATGCGCAGATTGGGCTGATGCGCTGCCTCGCCAAGGAGCTGGCGCCGCGGCGCATCCGGGTCAACACGCTTCATCCAGGGCCGGTCGACAATTCCTTTCAGCGGAATGTCGAGAGCGGCTTGACCAAGACGATCGGCCGCGACGGCGGCGAGTTTTTCAATGAGTTGATCCCGCTCGGCCGGCACGCCCGGCCGGAGGAGATCGCTCAATCGGCGCTCTACCTTGCTTCCGACCAAAGCAGCTTTACGACGGGAGCGCTCCTGATGGTCGATGGCGGAATGAGCGCATGAAAGAGAGCGAAACGTCGAAACGGCCGAGAGGCGAGCGTGGAGGCGAAGACCGCGCCCTTTCGCCGCGCGAGGGGCCGCAGCGCGTCGCAAAGCGCGGAGCAGCGCGTTCGGGCCGCGCCGTTTCGCGCGGCGACCCGAAGGCGACAATCGATTTAGGCCCGCTCGACAATTACATCGCCTTTCACCTGCGCCTCGCTCAGGAAATCGCGGTGCGGGCCTTCGTCAAGCGGTCCGGCAAGGCCGATTTCAGCCCGGGCTGGTTCGCCGTGCTGATGACCATCCGTCTCAACCCGGGGATTTCCCAGAGCGCGCTCGCGCGAGCGATCGGCCGCGATAAATCGACGGTCTCGCCACTCATCCGCCAGTTGCACGCCGCGGCGCTGGTCGTGCGCCGCCCCTCCATTGCCGACCGGCGCAGCGTCACGCTTGCCTTGACAAAACGCGGCGAAAGCGAACTCGAAACCTTGCTGCGCCATGTCGAGGCGCACGATCGTCGCCTCGACGAGATCGTCGGCGAAGACAAGCCCAAGCTGATCGCGCTCCTGCGCAAGATCGCCGACGCCTTGGCTTAAATTTCGAAAGAACAAGGAGCGCTCCCATGCCCAGCGCCAGCGCCGCGCTTCTCGATGCTCTCACCGAGGCGGGCGTCTCCTGCATTTTCGCCAATTTCGGCAGCGACCATCCCGCTTTGGTCGAAGCGATCGCCGAGGCGCGGGCCAAGGGGCGCGCCATCCCCAAGATCATTACCTCGCCGCACGAATTCGTCGCGATGAGCGCCGCGCATGGCTATGCGCAATTGACCGGCCATGCGCAGGCGGTGTTCGTCCATGTCGAATGCGGCACGCAGACTTTGGGCGGCGCGGTGCACAATGCGGCGCGGGCGCGCGTGCCGCTCTTTGTCTTCGCCGGGCTTTCGCCTTTCACCCAAGAAGGCGAGCTTCGCGGCGCGCGCAACGAATTCATCCAATGGATTCAGGACGTCTACGACCAGCGCGGCATCGTCCGCGAATATATGAAATACAACAACGAGTTTCGCACCGGCCGGAACATCAAGACGATCGTGCGCCGCGCCATGCAATTCGCGCACAGCGATCCGCAGGGGCCGGTCTACCTGACCGGCGCGCGCGAAGTGATGGAGGAAGAGGTTCCGAGCCTTCCGGAGGAAGGGCAATATTGGCCGGCGATCGAGCCGTCGCCGCTGGCCGAAAGCGCCGCCGCCGAGCTTGTCGGCGCGCTGGCCAAGGCGAAGAGGCCGATCGTCGTCACCTCCTATCTCGGGCGGAGCGCGGACGCCGTACGCTCGCTCGTCCGTCTTTGCGAGCGGCTCGGGATCGGCGTTCTCGAATCGGTTCCCTCGCGGATGAACTATCCGCATCGCGAGGCGATGTATCAGGGCAATCACTGGAACCATCCGTTCCAGAATCCGGCGCTCGCCGAAGCCGATGTCGTTCTCGTCATCGACAGCGACGTGCCGTGGATTCCGACCATCAACCGGCCGCGCGCCGACGCGGCGATTTTCCACATCGACATCGATCCGCTGAAGGCCTCGACGCCGCTCTGGCGGATCAATGCGCGGCGGACGTTCCGCGCCGACGCCGCGAGCGCGCTTCTCCAGATGAACGCCTATCTCGACCGCGCCGGATACGACGAGGCCGCCGCCGAAGCGCGCCGCCGCTTCTGGCGCGACAAGCACGAGCGGCGCGCCGCCGAAATCTCCAGAGAGGAAGAGGCGAAGGACGAGACGATCACGCCCGAATATCTCACCGCCTGCCTGCGCCGGCAGGTCGGCGACGAGGCGATCGTCCTCAACGAAGGCATCACCAACTACCATGTGATCTGCGATCACATGGCGCGGAACGAGCCGCATTCGATCTTCGCCAGCGGCGGCGGCTCGCTTGGCTGGAACGGCGGCGCGGCGATCGGCATGAAGCTCGCCGCGCCGGAGCGTACTATCGTCGCCCTGACCGGCGACGGCTCGTATATGTTCTCCGTGCCGTCCACCGTGCATTGGATGGCGCGGCGCTATCAGGCGCCGTTTCTGCAGGTCGTCTACAACAATCGCGGCTGGAAGGCGCCGAAATTCTCAGCGCTCGCCGTCCATCCGGACGGCTACGCCAGCAGGGCCGCCGATCTCGACCTCAGCTTCGAACCCTCGCCCGATTATGCGGGCCTCGCCGCGGCCGCAGGCGGCGCGTTCGGCCTGACTTTGCGCAAGGCGAGCGATGTCGAGCCAGGCGTCAAAGAGGCTCTCCGCGTCATGCGCGAGGAAAAGCGCGCGGCGGTGCTCGATGTGTGGTTGCCGCCAGGCTGAGGCGGTCGGCGGAAAATCACGCCGTCATTGCGAGGAGCGAAGC
>DATGLU010000434.1:0-3437 GCA_035294045.1 Roseiarcus sp.
GCCGCTTCCTTTTCGCCGCCGCCCTGCTTGTCCCTTTCGCCGCGCCGACGGCCGCCAGCCCGTCCTGGACCTTCTGCGTCGCGGCGGAGATCGGCTCGAAAGACATTTGGATCACCAGCCTGTTTCCCGCTGAGACCGGCCGCGAGAGGCTCGAAGCGGAGCTCAAGGCGCTGCTCGAGCGCCAAGGCCATCAGCGGATCGTCGCGCAATGCCCGCAGCCGACCGAGGACAAGGTCTCCGCGATCAACGCCCAGACTACCGCCGAGGAGTTCAACCGCAAGCTCGGCTCGGCGCTGCATGACGTGCCAGCCAGGGAGTTCCCGCCGCGATAGCGGACAGCCGAAAGAGCTTGGCGCCGAGAGGGCGCGCTGAAATGGTGTTAACGCGCTTTGTCCTGCTCAGCCATCGCCGTGCTCGGCGTCAAGCCCAAGCCGCTTCGCGGTCGCCTCGCCACGCCAAGCGTGGTGAATAAGTCTTCGGCGCGGAGCTACGGCGAGGCGAGGCTTGACCCCTCCGCGCGTCGATGGCGTTTTTGCGACCAAGAACTTTGGTGCGCGAACTGGCCGCTCGGCCAGTTCGCGCACCAAAGTTCTTGGTAGCCAACAAGCCGCGCCGGACGAGCGCAGTCACCCGGAGGGCCGTAGCGAAGCGAAGGACCCGCCATAGCGCCGCACAAATCTGTGTACTCTTTCGCAGGCGTTCGCGGCGCTATGGCGGGTTGACGGCGATCGGCCGGCGTGGCGCCGCTGCATCTGTTCATTTTCCCCTGGCCCTTCACCCCCTTCTCGCCGCCTCGCGATAGAACTCCACCATCCCGGCATTGGCGCCGCCGCCGATCAAATCCGCCACCGCCCAGACCAGGGCGTCGGCGCGGTCGGGCGAATAGCCCGCGACCCGCGCGTCGAAATCCGGCGTCAAGGCGCAGAGCTGGTCCTCCAGCTTGGCGAAGACGCCGACATGATGGACGAGGCCGCGCTCATAGGCGGCCGCCGCTGGCTCGGCGCGCACATATTTGCCGCGCGTCGCCGTCACCAGCCTGACTGGCAGATTGGCGTCGCATTGGCGCAGCACATTGGCGACCATCTCGCCGCCATTGTTCGATTCGGCGACGACCCGGTTGGCGCGATGGCGGCGGTACGCCGCCGTCACCCGCGCCGCCCAGCCGGCCGGCGTGTCGCCCTGGCTGCTCAGATCGGCAAGGATATAGAGCTCGCCGTTTTCGGCCCGCCCGGCGACGATGACGCCGCATTCGTCGGCCTTGGCGCCGGATGTCGCCGGCGGGTCGACCGCGACGACGATGTCGCGAAAATCGCGCGGCGCCGCGGCGGCGGAAACCCGGCCACGCTCGATCAGGTCCCGCGTCCACAGCGCGCCCGGCGTCTCGTCAAGAATCTCGGCATAGATTTCCTGCTGGCCGAGGCGGCTGCCGCTGTAGCGCTCGGCGATCCGCTTGACGAAGGCGTGGGCGAGAAAGTCGCGATTGTCGAACGTGACGCCGCGCGTCGCCACGGCGTTCGGATCGGCGAGAAGGTCCTTAACCAGCTTGATCGGCCGCGGCGTCGTCGTGACCACGACTTGCGGCCGGTCGCCCAGCCGCAAGCCGAGCAAAGCCTGATCGTACGTATCGGGGTAGCGCCAGGCCGCCAATTCGTCGCACCACAATTTGGCGTGCTGCTCGCCGCGCAGCCGGTCCGGCTCCTCGGCCGAGAACAGCAGCGACACGCCGCCATTCGGCCAGGTCAGGCGCCGCGCGGTGCGCGCATAGGCCGGCCGCTCGGCGCGACGGCAGCAGGCGAGCAGGCCGGATTCGCCGAGCACCATGACGTCGCGCACATCCGCCGCGGTCGGGCCGATCAAATTGACCGGCGAGTAATTCTGGATCCAATCGCGCACCGCCTCGGCGCCGGTGCGCGTCTTGCCGGCGCCGCGGCCGGCGAGAATGAGCCACGTCACCCATTCGCCCGGCGGCGGCAATTGATCCGGGCGCGCCCAGAAGGGCCAGTCGTGGAGGAGGCGTTCGCAATCGGCCGCGCTCAGCCGCGCCAGCCGCTGCAGCCGATCGGCCGGCTTGAGCGCGATCAGATCGCGAACGTGGCGAATGACGACGCGGCCGGCTTCAGGCGTCGGCTGGCGCGTCATCCGCTCCCTCGCTTTGTTCCTCTTGCGCGGCCGCGGCGCGCCGCGCGTCGACATCGGAAAGGATGCGCAAGATGCGCTCGCGCGCGCCCTCGGCCGATTCCTCCGGCGCGGCGGCGGGCGTAAATCCCTGATAGCGTTCGAGCCGGTCGAGTATCTTCAAGACGCGGTCGATCGCGCCGAGTTCGCCTTTATCGGCCTTGGCGATCAGGCTTTTGAGCATCGCGTCGAGCCGTTCGGCCTGCTGGCGGGCGAATTCGGCCGGATCGCGCGGCGCAGTTGCCGGCTTGTCGCTGGACCTTGCGGGCTTTGGGGCGGCCGGCGCTTTCGCGACCCCCTTGGCGCGGGACTTGGCGGGAGCGGGCATGGCGTCTCCGGAAGAACGGGACGTGCGCCGCTATTCCGCGAAGCGGCGACGACGGAGGCTGAAGGAGAACTTAGCTAGGGAGAAGCGCGCCCGCCGCGATCGGCCCAACTCGCTCCATCTCCACTGTGCCTGATTATGCGGTTAGTCGCGTAAAGGCGCAAGCTTTTGTTTCTGAAAATCAGCAATAAGCGCCAATTTATGAAAACATTACAGATAGTTATAGAAACAAAAATCGTCATTGCGAGGAGCGCAGCGACGAAGCAATCCATTCACAAAGCGCCGCCCCAAGAATGGATTGCTTCGCTCCGCGCGCAATGACGCTGGCGCGAGCCGTACCCTTACCTCTGTCTCTCGCCCGCGCGGAGAGGAGAAGCGCGGCGGCCCTTCACGAATCCCAGCTCGACAATGTTCCAAACCACCGCCGCGATGGCGATCGCGTCGAACGCCAAAATCACCCAATGCGGCGCCAAGCCTTCGGAGCGCGGCTCGTACCAATTGGCGGCGGCGGCGAAGAACAGCGCGAACGGCGCGGCGCCCGCCAAAGCCGGCGGCTTGCCGAGATCGATAAATCTCTTGGCGCTGACGAAATATTGCGCGACCGCGCAGATCAGCACGATGAACGCATAGAGGATGAGGTACACGTAGCGCGCCGCCACGCCGAGATCGACCAGTCCCTGCGAAGGATCGCGCGCCTGGCGCGGCATGATCGCGAGCCAGATCAGGGTGAGCGCGACGATGACGATCGTCGGCGCCAAGCTGGCGAGCGCCCAATCGCGCCGGCCGATCGCGCCGTCGGCGCGGCGATAGAGGAAATTCAGGCGCTCTTTCGTTGGCGTGGAATGCATCAATCGCGCAGCAATTCGTTGATGCCAGTCTTGGCGCGAGTCTGTGCGTCCACGGTCTTGACGATCACCGCGCAATAGAGCGACGGGCC
>DATGLU010000435.1:0-2121 GCA_035294045.1 Roseiarcus sp.
TGAAGCTGTCGGGCGTCCGGTCCCCCGATTGGATCGGCTTGATCGATCAAGACGACCGGCGCCGGCGGACCCCTTTCGGCAATCCGCCTTGCTCAATATGGGGGCTCGCGCGCCGGCCGAAAGGGCCGCGGCGACGCGACGAGCGGCAAATTCTCGCGCGCCCGCCGACCGCTTCCCGGCGCCGCGCTGATACGCGAAGGGATCCCGCACGTGTAAGGCGGCCTTAACCCCGCCGCCGTAGTCTGCCCCCCAAGCACGCCTCGGGGCCTTTCCCAGGGACGCCGCCATGATCGAACGACGCCGGGTCAGACGGCAGAAAAGCTTGCTGCGCGGAACCCTCTACTTCGACAAGAAGCGCGGAATGATGAGCTGCCTCGTCCGCGACGTGTCCGCCGAGGGAGCGCGCATCATCTTCTCCGAAGCCGTCGTCATTCCGGGCCAGGTCACTTTGCATATTCCGCAGCGTGAACAGACATGGCTTGCCCACGTCGAGTGGCGTCGCGGCGACGAGATCGGGCTGTCCTTTGCCGCCGCCGAACCCGAGGCCGTGCCGCCAAAGCCCGCCGAAGTCACCGACCGCATGACGCAGCTCGAAGGAGAGATCGGCGCGCTCAAGCGGAAGCTCAGGCGCATCAGGCGCGAGAAGCAGCGCGACGACGACCTCGGGGCGGCCTGAACGCGGCTCCGGACGGAAGCGAAACCGCCGCGGCCGCCGGCCGCGGACGGCGGGCGCCAACGCTGACGCCTGCCCGCCTACCCGAAGATGCGGTCGCCCTGAAGGTCGATCATTTGTCGCGCCTTGCCGAGCGAGAAAGCGACTGCGTCGTCATAAGACGCGAAGGCGTCGGCGCGGACGAAGCGATGCTCCTTGCGCACGCCGCCGATCTCGCGTTCGATGACGCCGGCGGTCTGGAAATGGCCTTCGCTCTTGTAGGGCGCGGCGCGGATGATGAAGCCCTTGTATTCGACCGGCTCCGAAGCCTTTTGCGGGGCGGTAGCCTCGCGCCGGCCTAACAACGCGTGGAGAAAAGACATCGCCTGCCTCCCGAGACTCCTGGGCGACGCAATTGTGCGCGCCCAAAGGCGCGGAGGCAATGTCGGTCCGCGACGCGCGTCTCGCCCGACCTATTGTCCGGCCCGCTTATAGTAGCCGTGCGCGTACAGCGCGACCGCCCGCGCCTCATTGCCGCCGGCGGCGCGATAGGCGCCGGCGAGATAGCGCACGGCGTACGTCATGTTGGTCTCGGCGTCGAGCAGCCCGGCAGCCGGGCCGCGGTAGCCCATGGCTCGCGCAGTGCCGAGGCGGATCTGCATCAAACCGTAGTTGCCGGCGTTGACGGCGCGCGGGTTGTAGCGGCTCTCGCGCATGATCACGCGATGGATGAGGGAAGCCGGCACGCCGTTTGCGCTCGCCTGCTGGGCGACCATCGCCTCGTAAGCGGAGGCTTGCGCGGGGATTTGCTGGGCAAACCGGGGCGCGCGCGCCGTCGCGCCCCGCGCACCCGTCCGGGAGCCCGGATCGATGAGCCAGCTCGCCGACGCTTCTTGCGTCCACCCCAGAACGACGAGAGCGACCAAGGCCCAACCGCAGAAAATGCTTCGCCACATCGAATGACTCCCGTTGATCCGATCGTCGCGCCCGCGCGCCCGAAATCGCCGCCGCGCGCGCCGCGGTCCACCGTTTAACCCCTTATCCGTTTGTCAAATAAGGCGAAACTGCGCCGCGATTGCGCTCGCGGGAACCGCTGCGCGGCGTTAATCTCGGCCTCTTGCAGCAAAGCCAGCGGAGCTCCTCATGCCGCAGATCCAGATGCTCAATCCCGATTCGCTCGGCGCGCCCATTGCCCCCTACTCCAATATCGCCCGCGTCAAAGCCACCGAATTTCTATTCATCGCCGGCCAGGTCGCCGTCGACGGGAGCGGCAAGACGCCGGCGGATTTCGAAGCGCAATGCGCGCTGGTCTTCGCCAACATCGGCGCCGCCCTCGCCTCGCAAAGCGCCAGCTTCGCCAACGTCGTTTCGTTCACGAGCTATCTCGTTCACGCCTCCGACATCGCTAGATTCGGCCAATGGCGGACCCGCGAATTTCCGCGCTTGTTCGCCGGCGGCGGCTACCCCCC
>DATGLU010000436.1:0-5790 GCA_035294045.1 Roseiarcus sp.
CATCTCGCCGAGCACGCCGCCTTCGCCAAAGCGCAGGGCGTCAGCAATGTGGTGAAGGCGCGCGACGGCGAGATCATCCTGCTCGATGCGGAGGACGCGGGGATCGTCGACGAGATCGCGACCGGCCGGCTCTACAAGGACGGCGCGATCGTGCTGGAGCCGGGCGACGAATGCGTCAGTCAGCGCCGCCGCCTGGCTTTCGCCGGAATCGTCTCGATCGCGATCGCCATCACCGCCAAGGGCGAGCTTGCCGGCGATCCGGATGTCATCATTGCCGGCCTGCCCGACAAGACCCGCGCCGGCGAGCCGATGGACGAGATCGTCGACGGCGCCATTTTCGAAACCTTCGATTCCATGCCGCGGCCGAAGCGCCGCGACCCGGAAGTGATTTCCGGCGCCATCGAGCGCGCGGTGCGCAACGCGGTGAACATGGCCTGGGGCAAGAAGCCGAACGTGCACGTTCTGGTCGTCGAGGTATAGGCTGGCTTTGATCGAGAAACGCGGCGGCGCACCCTCACCCCAGCCCTCTCCCGCAAGCGGGAGAGGGGGCGCGCTGCGGCCTTCATCCGTGTCGCCGACCGCGGCCACAATCCCTTCTCCCGCTTGCGGGAGAAGGTGGCCCGAAGGGCCGGATGAGGGTAAGCGCCGCCGCTGGTCACTCGTCCGAGTAAACGCCCTTTGGGGGGTCAGATGATCGGCCGTCTCAACCACGTCGCGATCGCCGTCAAAGACCTCGCCGCGGCGAGCGCGCAGTATCGCACGGCGCTCGGCGCGACCGTCTCGCCGCCGCTGCCGCAGCCCGAGCACGGCGTCACCGTCGCCTTCGTCGAATTGCCCAATACGAAAGTTGAATTGCTCGAGCCGCTCGGCGCGAATTCGCCCATCGCGAAATTCCTCGACAAAAATCCCGACGGCGGCCTTCATCACCTCTGTTTCGAGGTCGATGATATCCTGGCGGCGCGCGATCGGCTGGCCGCTGGCGGCGCGCGCATTCTCGGCGACGGCGCGCCGAAAATCGGCGCGCATGGCAAGCCGGTTCTGTTCCTGCATCCGAAGGATTTCAACGGAACGCTGATAGAGCTGGAGCAGGCTTAGATTTTCGCCGGCGCGGCGTCGAAATCGGCTTCTTCGCGCGAGCGAACGATCGCCACCGGCAGCTTGCGGCCTTCGAGCCCGCGAACGCTCAACTCCTCTCTCGCGAGGTTGTCCGGCATGTCGGCGCGCGCGATCTTGAACACCGCTTCCGAGACGACGCAGACGCCGCTCAGGATTTTTGTCGCCGCCTCCAGCCGCGAGGCGATGTTGCCGGCGTCGCCGATGAATTGCAGCGTGGACTTGCCGCCGATCGTCGTCGCGGTGACAGCGGCGAGGCCGGTATGGACGCCGATGCCGAAGCCGAGCGGCCGATCGAGATCGGCGGCGAAATCGCGCGACAGCGCCTCGATCGCGTCCCAGATCGCGCCGATCGCCTTGAGCGCGCCGCGCGCGCCAGAAGGCGGATCGGTCCGCGCGCCGAAAATGCTCATCACGCCGTCGCCGGCGACCGTCGTCACCGCGCCGCCATGCGCCTCGACCGAATCCGTCACTGCCTGGACGTAGCGATCGACGATATAGAGCGCGTCGAACGGCATGCGGCCGGCGGCGAGCTTGGTCGAATCGCGCAGATCGATGAAGACCGCGGTGACCAGCAGCTCGCGCGTCTCGCGCGCGCCGGCGCGCGAGGAAAGTTCGGCGGCGGCGAGGAGGGGAATGACGGAAAGATCGGCGACTGGCCGCAACTGACAGGCGAGCCGCACGCCGGGCGGCGCCTTGACCCGGTCGAGCGTGTCGCGCTCGGCGGGCGACGGCTCTGGCGCATCCTCGGCGCCGGCGACAATCTGGATGCGGCAGGTCGAGCATCGGCCGCGGCCGCCGCAGGCCGAGGCGTGCGCGACGCCCGCCCGGCGGCTCGTCTCCAGCACAGAGAAGCCGCGCGGCGCGACGACCACCCGGCCATCCGGATAGGTCACGCGCACGCCCTTGGCGCCGCGCTCAAGCCGGTCGCGGACGAACCGGGCGAGCAGCGTCGCGGCGATCAAGGCGAGCCAGAGACGTTGCAACTCGCCGGCCCAATGGTTGAGTGTCTGTTCGCTGGCGGCGCGCGGCGATCCCGCGCCGGGCGGCCCATGCGCCGCAGCGAAGGATGGGTCCTGCCTGGCCATGGTCGTCGCATCCCATCCGGCGTTGACGAGGCCGAGCGCCGCGACGAACGGGACGGCGACGGCGACCGCGAGAAAATAGTCGCGCGTCCAACGATAGAATTCGTACCGTTTCAGCCAGAAATTCAGCCCGAGACAGCCATGCGTCCAGACCAATGCGAGAAGCGAAAGGTCGTTGAACAGTCGGCGGCCGGCGATCCAAATGCGATAGAGGACGTCCTGGTAGCTGTCGTCGAGCTTGAAAATGTCGGCGGCGATTCGGACGGTGAGGATATGCGGCGCCAACAGGAACGGAATGGTCAAGCCGAGGCACAATTGCCAGGCTTCGAGCGCCGGCATGCGCAGAGTGCGCCGCCGGTAGAGGGCATAGAGGCCGAGCCCGCCATGAATGAGGAGCGAGGCGAAGAGCGCGGTCCGGCCGAGCGGCGTGCGCCAGGGCGCGAGGATGATTCCGCGCCCGACCGTCTCCAGCGTCGCCAGGCCGAACATTCCCGTCGCATGGCCGAGAAAATGGCTGGCCGCATAGGAGAAGAGGATCAGGCCGGTGGTCAGTCTGAGCTGGCGCTCCATGGCTCCCTTCCGCCAAGCCGGACACTGGGCCGAGCCGGATTCCTATAGCAGAAGGGGCGGCGCGGCGGACGCAATTTGAGACCGCCTCCGACCGCGTTTTATTCCCTGATGTAACGCGTCAAGCCTTCGACCAAAGCGTCGAAGACGACGCGGCAGCGCCGCGTCTCCTTGAGGTCTTCGTGCATCGCCAGCCATGTGTCGAGGCTTGGCTCGAACTCGGGCAAAAGGCGCACAAGGCTAGGATCGCGCCTGGCGAGGCCGACTTGGCAGACGCCGACGCCAAAGCCGGCGCGGATCGCCGCCAAGTGGGCGAGCTGGTTGTCGGTACGCAGCGCGAAAAGATCGCGGTCAACTTTGCCGATTTGCGCCTCCAGCGCGCGCATGGACGCGGCGTCGCGGTCGAAGCCAATCAAAGCGTGCTCGCCGAGATCGGCGACGGTTTCCGGGACGCCGTGGCGCTGCAGATAGTCTTGGCGGGCGAAGAAGCCGAGCGGGATCGGGCCGACCCGGCGGGCGACCAGCGCATCCTGGTCTGGCCGGACCATCCTGACGGCGATATCCGCTTCGCGATGGAGCAGATTCTCGATCCGATTGGACAAGACCAGTTCGATGGCGAGCCCGGGATGCGCCTCGCGGACGGGGCCGAGGATCGCCGGCAGGACTTCGGCGCCGATCACCTCGCTCGCCGTGACGCGAACTACGCCGCGCGCTTCGCCGCTCTGGCCCGACGCAACCCTGAGCAGCGCCGCCGCCGTCGAAGCGAGCGCTTCGACGTAAGGCTTCAATTGTCGCGCCGTCTCGGTCGGCAGGAGCCCGTGCTGGGAGCGGGTGAAGAGCGCGAAGCCGAGCGCTTGCTCCAACGCTTCGATATGCCGCCCGATCGTCGGCTGGGCGAGGCCGAGCGCCCGCGCCCCGCCGGACAGAGAGCCCTCGTCGAGAACGGCGAGGAAGGTCCGGTACAGGCTCCAATCCGGATCGGCAGACATACATAAATGTATATCATCGCAACGTATTTAGACAATTCCGTTTATCGCGGCGGCGGGCCATTGTCCGATCATCGACGTGGAGAGTTGTCATGACGCAGCAGAAAACGGCTCTAATCCTCGGCGTGACTGGCGGAATCGGGGGCGAAGCCGCCAAGGTTTTGCGCGCCCGGGGGTGGCGCATTCGCGCCTTGCATCGGCGGGGCGGACCGAGCGACAGGCGCGACGATTACGACTGGATCGCCGGCGATGCGATGAACGCGGCGGATGTGATCGCCGCGGCCAAGGACGCCGCTATCATCATCCACGCGGTCAATCCGCCCGGCTATCGCGATTGGGCCAAGCTGGTCCTACCCATGTTGGACTCCAGCATCGCCGCCGCCAAGGCAAGCGGCGCGCGCCTCGTCCTCCCTGGGACGGTCTATAATTTCGGGCCCGACGCTTGGCCGAGCTTGCGCGAGAATTCGCCCCAGAATCCCCGGACACGCAAAGGGGCGATCCGAGTCGAGATGGAGCGCCGATTGAAGCGGGCGGCGGCCGAGGGCGTGCGGTCCTTGATCGTCCGCGCCGGCGACTTTTTCGGGCCCCGCGGAACCGGCAATTCCTGGTTCGCCGCGGCCCTGGTCAAGCCGGGCAAGACGGTGAGCTCGCTCTCCTATCCCGGCCGGAAAGGGGTCGGCCATCAATGGGCCTATCTGCCCGACGTCGCCGAAACCATGGCGCGGCTGATCGAGAACGAGGATCGCCTCTCGGCCTTCGAAGTTTTCCATATGGACGGCCATTGGGACGCGGATGGCGGACAGATGGTCGCGGCGATCGGCCGCGCCTGCGGCAAGCCGCATTTGCGGGCGCGGGCTTTTCCGTGGTTCTCGGTCGTACTGGCGTCGCCCTTCGTGACGCTGTTCCGCGAAATGCTCGAAATGCGCTACTTGTGGCGTCAGCCGCTGCGCATGGACAATCGCCGCCTCGTCGCATTTCTCGGCGAAGAGCCGCATACGCCGTTGGACGATGCCGTCAAAGCGTCGCTGAAAGGCCTCGGCTGCCTGCCGGAACAGTTTGATGCGCGCGGCGCAAGCGCGCTCATGGTCTGAAGCCGCGTCGATCGCCTGGCCCGGCTTTGCGTCTTTGTGCGCGCTTTGCGCTTGCGGCGGCGCATGTTAAGAGCCGTGGCCTCGCGGCGCGCGCTTTGCTTCAAGGCGCCGTCAAGCGATCGCGGCCTTAACGCCGCATCGCGCTCAAGGAGCCGCCATGGCGTTGCCGGAAAACGGAACTTTGCTCGAAGGATTGGCTTTCGACGACGTGCTGCTGCGCCCGGGCTACAGCGCGCATGTGCCGAGCGAAGTCGACACCAGCGCAAGGCTCACGCGATCGATCCGGCTCAACCTGCCGATCCTTTCGGCGGCCATGGACACGGTGACCGAGGCGCGCCTCGCCATCGCCATGGCGCAGGCCGGCGGCATCGGCGTCATCCATCGCAATCTTTCGCCCGAGGATCAGGCTGAGGAAGTGCGCAAAGTGAAGCGCTACGAGAGCGGCATGGTGGTCGATCCGATCACCATCTTCCCGGACGCGACCTTGGCCGACGCGCTCGACCTGATGCGCCGCAGCGCCATTTCCGGAATTCCGGTGGTCGAGCGCGGCGCCAATGGCAAGGCCGCCAAGCTGGTCGGCATCCTGACCAATCGCGACGTTCGCTTCGCCGACGATCCGCGCCAGCCGGTCGGCGAATTGATGACCCGCAAGGTCGTCACCGTCCGCGAGGGCGTCGGCAAGGACGAGGCGCGGCGGCTGCTCCATCAACACCGGATCGAAAAACTGGTGGTGATCGACGAGGACGAGCGCTGCGTCGGCCTCATCACGGTCAAGGACATCGAGAAGGCGGTCGCCAACCCGAACGCCTGCAAGGACGAGCAGGGCCGCCTGCGCGTCGCCGCCGCGACCACGGTCGGCGACAAGGGCTATGAGCGCGCCGAGCTGCTGATGGCGGCGGGCGTCGATTGCCTCGTCGTCGACACGGCGCATGGCCATTCCGAGCACGT
>DATGLU010000437.1:0-3765 GCA_035294045.1 Roseiarcus sp.
AAAGCTGCTGAAACGCGCCGCCGATGAAATTGGTCGCGGGATAGACGCGGCAGCTCGCCGCGTCGAGCGAATCGGAGAACCAGGCGCAGAGGACGGATACGGCGCCGCATTCCGGATGGGCGGCCTGCAATTGGTCGATCGCATAGGAATAATCCGTCTTGACGCCGCCCGGCGCATAGAACGTGTTGACCTCAGCCATGGCGCCGCCGGCTTCGGCGCCCTGGTGCGGGATCGTGTCATAGGCGAACTCGCCCGTTGCGGGCAGGAGGTGCACGCCGCCGATAAAGCCCATGGACGAAGCCTCACGCGCCGGCGAGTCGCCTGAGGCCGAGCAAAGCGCCGTGGCGCGCCGCCTCGTCCATCGCTTTGGCCATCGTCGCGCTGTTCGCCTTGATCCATTGCGCGACCGAGCCTGAATCGATCGCCGAGACGTGGAAATTGGTCGTCGGATGGATATGCACCGCGCGGCCGCCGCCCGGCGCGGCATCGTCGCCGCCAGCGGCGCTGGTCAGCATGTCGCGAAAAGCGGCAGCCTGCGCCGCCGGCATGATGAGTTCGTTGTGGTGGACCAGAGTCAGCATGTCGGCCGGCGCTCGCCACATGCCGATATCCGCCGAGGCGACCGCGCCGGCCATCCCGGCGACCGTCGCCTGCGCCGCGGCCGCCGGCCCGGCGGCGAGCGGCCCCATGATCGGCGATAAGAACCCGAACACGCCGGCGAAGGTCTCGGCGGCCGAGGAAAAGATCGCGCGGATGATCGTCGCGGCCTGCGCGGCGAGCGAGGCGGAGGCGCCCGCCTGCTCGGCGCCGGTTCGCGCCGCCACGCCGGCCGTCGTCGCCGCGGTCTTCGCCGCCTCGTTGGCGACATGCTGAACGACGCTCGCGTCGCCCCATTCGATGAACTTGATCAAGAGGTCGCTGAGCATGTTCTTGTACGCGGTCCGCCAATTGGTCGAGCCGGCGAGCAGGCCGTGCAATTGCGAATTGAAGGCCTGGGTGACCGCGTTGGCGTAGTTCTCGTATTCGCGCTGCTGCTCGGTGAGCGAGCGCTGCACAAGCTGCGCGATCTGGTCCTGATGGCGCCGCTCGGCGTCGAGAATTTTGTCGTCGATCTGGGTCTTCTGGGCCAGCGACTGGCTGCTCAGCGCGCGCTCTTTTTCCAGCAGCGCGAGCTCGGCCTGATATTCCTCGTCCATCGCCTGGCGCGAGAAAGCGGCCTTGTCCTGCTGCGTGATCTCATGGCGCTGCGCCTCGGCGGCGTAGAGCGCCAATTTCTGCCGTAGGCCGTCCTCGACGGCTTTGACCTCTTCGTTCATCGCCAGCTTGGCGGCGCGGACCGCGTCGGCGTAAGCCGCGTCGTCGCCGTCGCGGATCGCCTTCGCCGCCTGGTCATGCGCCCCCGCGAGCGATTTCTCGATCGAGACGGAGGAGAGCAGAGCCGCATTGAAAGCCTGCAGCTTGTCCGGCGACATCGCCGCGATGATCGAGGCGCCGAGCGTCTGGTATTGCCCGTTCATGCGGCTTGCCGCCTCGGCGAGGTCGGCGAGCGCGTCCTTCACCTCGCCGACGCCTTGCGTCAGATCGTCGATCGAGGCGGAGAAGCGGATTTCGAGATTGGCGTCAGACACAGGAAGCCTCGGCATCAAGAGACGGTTGGAGAGTGTGGCAATGCCTCGGTTTGCGCGCTGGCCGCGACCTCTCGTCGCCTCTGGCCTTGCCTGTGGAAGAGGCCGCTTGAAGGGGCCTTATAGGCGTCCGCCTGGAAAGGCCGCCCGAATCGCGGCAACGCTCGCGTGCTGACGCGCGCCAGCGGCTTCCGCGTCTGCGGGCGCTCTGTACTTCGCCATCGCCGCCAGCAGCCAATGCGCCGGCGGATTGGCGCGCCACGCCGCCTGGAGGGCGGCGAGGCGCGGCAAAGTGAGGCCGTCCAGCGCCTCGTCCCAGGTCCAGCCGGTATTGGCGACGACATGGGCGATCAGGCGGTCGAAATCGGCTCCCCCAAAGGGCGCGGCGCCTCCGCCGCCGCTTGCTCGGGCGCGACCGGACGCAAGCCCGCGGCCCGCGCGATCGCCGGAAAGGCGAGCATCAATTCGCCGACCGAGAAGGGCAGGTCGAAAAACGCCTCGCGGCTGAGCTCCTTGTCGACGACGGCGATGGCGAGATACGCCGCCTCGGCCAGCCGGTCGAGCTGCGCTTCGGTGAAGCGCGCCAAGCCGCCCGCCGCGGTCTCCGCGCCGCCAAGCTCGGTATAAAGCTGGAATAGGATCGGCTGGATTTTCTTGATCGCGCGGAACGGCAGATGCGGCAGCGCCCAAAGCCGGCCGCCCAGCGCGACGTCGAATGTCTCCTCGCTCACGCCGCGTCTCCGAAATTGAGCTGGCAGACCTGGCCGGCGCTGTTGGCGAAGCATTGGAAATCGAGCTCGGGCAGGACGAAGTCCTCGAGCTTGGTGCCGAAGGCCAGTTTTTCGGCGACGCAATTGTAGAGCAGCACCGAGAATTGCTTGCCGGTCGTCGGATCGGAGGCGAAGAGATTGGCCGAGAAGGAGATCGTCGGGCCGATCAGTTGCGACGAGACGGCGACGCTCTCGCCGCCCGACGCGTTCGAGTATGTATAGTTCACCAGCACGGCCGCACTGGCGTCGCCGGCGGCGAACGTATAAACGCCGGCCGAGACGGAGTATTGCCCCGTCGCCGGGCTGGAGCCGACCTGTTTCAGCGGCAATCCGCTCGCCGCATAGACCACGCCCTGGTCGGCAACGAAGGTCGTATGATTGGCGACCGTGTAGGTGTAGGGCGCGCCGCTCGGCACGGCCGCCGCTTCGCCGAATTGCGTCAGCGTCCCGCCCAGCGCCGGCGTCACGCCGAAGAACAAGGCGCCGAGCGCCTGGCCGGAAATCCGCGCCATCTTGGCCTTGCCGGCCATCTTGCGCGTGCCCGCGCCGATCGCGACCGGGAAGTTGTACTGGCCGAACAAGGCCTTGGTCGTCGTGCTGATATTCAGCGAGACTTCCTGCGCCAAGCCGAAATTGATCGGCGAGCCGCCTTGCGGCGTGCCGATCAGCACGCCGGATCCGAAGACGAACATGGGATGCTCCGTTGTTTGTGATAAGAATCGCGCGTACTTGCCCGACTCGTCATTGCGAGCGAAGCGAAGCAATCCATTCGCAAGGCTCAGCGCCTGAATGGATTGCTTCGTCGCGTTCGCTCCTCGCAATGACGGGCCGGCCCCTATCCCAGCACCAGCCTCACGCTGACCACCGCCACCCCGTCCCCGTCGATATCGCCGGTGTCGCGCACCTGCACGCCGGCGACCTTGCAGTCATAGACTGCGCCGCCGAGCGTCTGGCGGCCGGCGGCGGCGTCCGCGCCTTGCGGCGCGAGCACCGCGTCGATCGCGTCGAGGGCGGCGTTGATCGCGCCGGCGCCGGGCGTCAGCGGATCGCGCGAATCGAAATAAAGGAAGAGCTTGGCTTCGAGCGTCCGGCGCGGCCGCGCCAGCGAGGTCCATTGATAGGTTTCCGGCCCGCTCTCGAGCTGGAACAGAGCCGGCCGCATCGGCGCCGGGACCTCGCTCCATAGCCGCAGACGCCGCGACGCCAGCCCCCAGGGATAGGCGCCGGCGACGGCGTCGAACAAGGCCGCGAAGGCTGCTTCTCTGCTCATGACCGCTCCCAGGCTTCGCGCGGCGCGCCGGCGAGCGCGGCGATGATCTCATCGCTCATCTCGGCCAACGACGAACGGAAGTACGAGCGCTCGGGAATGA
>DATGLU010000438.1:0-5731 GCA_035294045.1 Roseiarcus sp.
GTCGAGCGCGGAGATGCGGCTCTTGGCCTTGCGCAGGTTGAAGAACAGCTTCTTTTGGCTGGCCGTCGTGCCCATTTTGACCAGCGACCAGGAGCGCAGGATATATTCTTGAATCGAAGCGCGGATCCACCACATAGCGTATGTCGCCAGGCGGAAGCCCTTATCCGGCTCGAAGCGCTTGACGGCCTGCATCAGGCCGACATTGCCTTCGGAGATGACCTCGCCGATCGGGAGGCCATAGCCGCGATAGCCCATCGCGATCTTGGCGACGAGCCGCAGATGGGAGGTGACGAGCTTATGGGCGGCGTCGCGGTCGCCGTGGTCGCGCCATCGCTTGGCGAGCATATACTCGTCCTGCGGCTCAAGCATGGGGAAGCGCTTGATCTCGGAGAGATAGCGCGAAAGACCGGATTCCCCGGCGATGACAGGCAAGGCGGCAGCCATGAAACCTCCTCTCGGAGCTCCCGTGAGGGCGCGCTCCGGCGGCCGCGCGTGAGGCGCACGCCGCAGTGCAATATAGGCGTCTGTGACCATGGCCGAAAGAGGGCCAGGGCGCTGTGGCAAAACGCACAGACGCGACAGTCGTTTCATCGCCGCCAGCCGCCTCGCTTAATTGACGCGATCGGCCAACGCATTGACAAGCCGAGCTAAATCCTCCGGCAGCGGGCTTTCGAAGGATAAAATCTCCCCCGTGATCGGATGCGCGAAGCCCAGTTTGGCTGCGTGCAATGCTTGCCTGTCCAGCTTGGCGAGCGCGGCTTGCGCCGCCTCCGACAATTGCGCCGCCTTGCTTTTGAAGCCCGAGCCATAGACCGAATCGCCGAGGAGCGGATGGCCGATATGGGCGAGATGAACGCGGATTTGATGGGTGCGGCCGGTCTCCAGCCGGCAGGCGATCAGGCTGGCCGGGCCGAGCGCGCGCTGCAGCCGCCAATGGGTGACGGCGCGCCGGCCGCTTTCCGCGGCGGCCACGGCCATTTTCTCGCGCTGGCGCGGATGCCGGGCGAGCGGCGCGTCGATTGTTCCGGCCGGCCGGCCCATCGCGCCCCAGACCAAGGTGAGATATTCGCGAATCAGCGAGCCGCTGCGCCCATGATCGGCGAAAAGCTCCGCCAGGCCTTGATGCGCGGCGTCCGTCTTGGCGACGACGAGCAGGCCGGACGTGTCCTTGTCCAGACGGTGAACGATTCCCGGCCTCTTGACGCCGCCAACGCCTGAAAGGCTGTCGCCGCAATGGGCGATCAGGGCGTGGACCAGCGTGCCTTTGGCGTGGCCGGCTGCGGGATGGACGACGAGTCCTGCGGGCTTGTCGAGAACGAGGAGGTGCTGGTCTTCGAAGACGATGTCGAGCGCGATGTCTTCGCCCTCGATCTTCGAAGGCTCCGGCGCGGGAACGCGCAGCGCGATAAGGTCGCCGGCCGCGAGCCTGGCCGCCGGGTCGCGGAGAGGCGCTCCGTTCCGCGCGACCTCTCCGGCTTCGATCAGCCCCTTCAGCCGCATGCGCGACAGGGAGAGATTGGACTCAGCGGCCGCGCGGGCGAGATAGCGGTCGAGACGCTCGCCAGCCGCGCCGGGCGCGACGACGAAAGCGAGCGGCTCGCCGGCCGGAGACAATTTTACCGCCGCCGCCGCTCGCGCGGCGCTTGCGCCTTGGCCGGCGGCGAAGCGAGCGGGCCGATTGTGGCGACGATCTCGGCTTCGCCCGGCCGTTCGCCCGGGACGCGCCCGTCGAGCGCGCGGCGCATGGCGGCAAGATGCTCCGCCGTCGTGCCGCAGCAGCCGCCGATGATCCGTGCGCCGGAATCGGCGGCGAGGCGCGCATAGTCGGCCATCAAGGCGGGCGTGCCGGAATAGTGGATGTGGGCGCCGCGCCATTGCGGAATGCCGGCATTGGCCTTGGCGATGACGATCGCGTCGGGCCGCTTTTCCGTCATCGCCAGAATGGAGACAAGGAGGTCGGAAGCGCCGACGCCGCAATTGGCGCCGAACGCCAAAGGAGGCGGCGCGAAGCTTTCGGTCAGCTCGGCCAAGGCCTCGGGCGCGAGGCCCATCATTGTCTTGCCGGCCGTATCGAAGCTGGCGGTCACCGTATAGGCCATGCCGAGCGCGCCCGCCGCCTTGGCCGCCGCCCGCATCTCGTCCGGCGCCGACATCGTCTCGATCCAGACGAGGTCCGCGCCGCCCGCTTTCAAGCCCTCGATCTGCTCGGCGAAGACGGCGAAGGCGTCCTCCTCGGAGAGCGGCCCGAGCGGCGCCAGCAAATCGCCGGTCGGGCCGACCGAGCCGGCGACAGCGACCGGCCGGCCGGCGCGATCCGCGGCTTCCCGCGCGATCTCGGCGGCGCGACGATTGAGCTCGCCGACCCGCCCCTCCTCGCCGTGCAACATCAGACGGCGCCGGTTGGCGCCGAAACTGTTGGTCAGGATGATGTCGGCGCCGGCTTCGACGAAGGCGCGGTGAAGGGCTAGCACCTTGGCGCACTGGCTGTCGTTCCACAATTCCGGGCTTTCGCCGGACGAAAGGCCCATCGCGAAGAGATTGGTGCCGGTGGCGCCGTCGGCGAGCAGGGGACGGCCAGTGGCGAGCAGAGATTCGAACATGGCGCGCCCCATTGTGGAAATTCAGTCAAGTTTGAAGGAATGCGCGCGCCCGGCTTTTCGGCGCGCGGTCAGAACGGGGACACTTAAGGATGGGCCGGCGCCGACGCAAGTTGCGCGCCGGAACCGCGCGTCCGCGACCGTACGGAAGCGGGTTTCGCGACATTTTTGTGACCCGGTCGCCTCCGCTCTACAAAATCAGAATCGGCGCTCGCCTTGATTCCGGCGCCGCGATGGAATATCCGGGACGCCATCGATTTCGGCCGAAGACTTGGCCTCGCATCGAACGATGCGTGCTGACGATCCCCTTACATCGATGATCGATCGGCGCTTTGCGCCTATGCAGTACTATTGGACTTGAAGGAAGGCTTCCCATGGCTACGGGAACTGTGAAATGGTTTAACGCGACGAAGGGCTATGGATTCATTCAGCCCGACGACGGCGGCAAAGACGTTTTTGTCCATGTCAGCGCCGTCGAGCGCGCCGGCATGCGCGATCTGGTCGAAGGTCAGAAAGTCGCTTACGAAGTCGTCGCCGACAAGCGGACGGGCAAGTCCTCGGCGGGCAATTTGCGCGCCGGCTGAGGCGCCGTTAAAGATCGGTCGCGACGCCAAGCGTCGCGGTTAAGGCCCAAGGCCTCGGCGGCGACGCCGAGGCCTTTCATTTGGGCGGATTGCAGCGAGGAGCGGACGCCAATGGCGGGAGGAGCCTTTCTCGGTCTTGATGTCGGGACGTCCTCGGTCAAGGCGGTCCTGATCGACGAAAATCAGCATCTCATCGCGGAAAGCGCGCCGGCGCTGAGCGTGTCGCGGCCGCATCCGTTATGGAGCGAGCAGAACCCGCACGACTGGACCAAGGCGGTGGAGGAGGCGGTCGCCGCGATTCGCGGCCAAGCCGGCGCGGGTTTTTCGCGCCTGGCGGGAATTGGCCTTTCCGGCCAGATGCATGGCGCGGTTCTGCTGGGCGAGAGCGACCGCGTGCTGCGCCCGGCGATTCTCTGGAATGACGGACGCTCTTTCGCCGAATGCGCCGAGCTGGAGCGCCGCGCGCCCGATTCGCGCCAGCGCGCCGGCAACATCGCCATGGCCGGCTTCACCGCGCCGAAACTGCTTTGGGTCGCCAAGCACGAGCCCGATATTTTCGCCGCGACGGAACGGGTGCTGCTGCCGAAGGATTACGTGCGGCTCTATTTGGGCGGCGAAGCCGTCTCGGAAATGTCCGACGCCTCGGGCACGCTGTGGCTCGACATCGCCAAGCGCCGCTGGGATTCAGAGCTCCTCGCCGCCTGCGGCTTGAGCGAGAAGGCGATGCCGCGCCTCGTCGAAGGCTCTGAAGTCTCGGCCTATCTCGCGCCGGAGACGGCGAGCCGCTGGGGCCTTGCCGGGCGGCGCATACCGATCGCCGGCGGCGCCGGCGACAATGCCGCCGCAGCGGTCGGCATTGGCGCGACCGGCGCCGGCCAAGGACTCGTCTCGCTTGGCACATCGGGGGTGATTTTCGCGGTCACCGACCGTTTCGTCAGCCTGCCCGAGCGCACCCTTCATGCCTTTTGCCACGCCCTGCCGGGCCGCTGGCACGCAATGGCGGTGATGCTGTCGGCCGCTTCGGCGCTGAGCTGGATCGCCGCAATCTTGAAGCGTCAGGACGATATCGCCGCGCTGATCAACGAAGCCGAGGTTTTTGCCGCCAAGCCCGAAAACGTCGCCAACGCGCCGATCTTCCTGCCCTATCTGTCCGGCGAGCGCACGCCGCATAACGATCCCGCCGCCAGCGGCCTGTTCGCCGGCTTGCGCGCTGAGCACGGCGCCGACGCCTTGGCTTTCGCGGTGATGGAGGGCGTCGCCTTCGCCTTCGCCGATGGGCTCGACGTGATCGAAGCCGCCGGCGCGCGGCCGAAATCGACGCTGATCGTCGGCGGCGGCGCGCGCAGCGCCTTCTGGGCGCAAATGATCGCCGACGTGACCAGCCTGACCATCGATCTGCCCGCCGGCGCGGAAGCCGGCGCCGCGCTCGGCGCGGCCCGCCTCGCTATGCTCGCCGCCGGCGCCGGCGACGAACGCACGGTGTGCGCCGCCCCGGAAGCGCAAAAGCGTTTCGAGCCGCGCGCCGACCGCGCCGCCCTGCATGCGCCGAGACTGAAAAGGTACGGCGCTTTATACCGAGCGGAGAAGGCGCTGCGTGGCGGATAATCCCTTCTCCCCGCAAGGCGGGGAGAAGGTGGCCGCGAAGCGCCGGATGAGGGGCTGCGCGGGACTCGGAAGGTACAGCGTCGTCGCCCAGATTGGAAAGGTACGCGCCCTTCGAGACGCTAATCCCCGAACTCAGCGCAGCCCCTCACCCGGCCGCTTCGCGGCCACCCTCTCCCCGCTGCGCGGGGCGAGGGGGTTAGGGCGTCACCGAGAAGGTCGCTCTCTTCTTCAGCGTCAGCCCTTGTCCGGCCTCCAGCGGCGCCGGCAATTCCGCGTGGTCCGCCGCGAGCTTTTGGAGCCTCGCGGCGACACCCGGCGGAAACTCCGCCGCGCGCGGCCGTTCGCCGGAAAGATCGACGCAGGTCAACACTTGCTCGCTGGTCGCGATCAATGCGCCGTCCTTGCACGCCTCCAGCCAGAAGCGCATGCGCTTCTTGTCGCATTCGAGCAATTGGACGCTGATCGCGAGGCGCTCGCCGCGCTTCGCTTCGGCGATGAAGCGGATGACGAGGGCGAGCGTGAAGATCGAGCGCTTGGTCGCTTCGCGCGCTTGAGCGCCAAGCCCGATCTGCTCCATGAAAGCGTCGCCGGCGCGGCTGAAGGCGATCGCGTAGCAGCCGTCGTTCATGTGGCCGTTATAGTCGATCCAGTCCGATGGCACTTCGATGTCGAGAACGTTCAGCGGCGTCATCGCGCTCCTCCTTGCCCGGGCCAGATTAGCAGACAGTGGGCGGCTGGAAGAAAGCTGCGCCAGACCGCCAGCCTATTTTGGCATGGCTGCAATGAAAGGCTTGGCTTGACGCGAAGCCCCGCGACCTGCCGCAATGCGGCAAGCAAGCGATTCGAACTCCTCAAGGAGAGCCTATGCTGGGCGAAGGCGCGGCGCGCCGGCGCGGGCTCGTCCTGACGAGCGTGGCGACGCTGATCTGGAGCACTGCCGGAATC
>DATGLU010000439.1:0-3590 GCA_035294045.1 Roseiarcus sp.
TCGATCGCCAGCGCCTCGTATTCGCGCAGGCCCGATCCCGAAAAGCGGGTCAGTCCGACGGAAATTTCCTTCACCCGCTGATCGAGATTTTCGGCGAGCTGGCGGATGGCGCGGGCGGCGTCGCCGACTTGGGCGATCGCGCCCTTGGAATCCGGCGAGCCGACCAACCCTTGCAGGCTGCGCAGCAAGCCGTCGATCTGATCGGCAGAACCGTTGAGCTTGGCGGCGAGCTCGGCGGCGTCCTTCAACGTATGATCGACATTGCCGCGATTCTGCTTGAGCGCGTCGGTGAAGGCGGCGACATTGTCGACCGCGCTGGCGATCTTGGCGCGATCGAAGGCCTTGGCGAGATCGTTGACCTGGTCGAGCGCATTGTCGAGCTTTTGCGACGTGCCGTTGAGCCGCTTGGCCAAAGCCGCCGAATCGGAGAGCAGGTTGTCGATATTGCCCTGATTGCGCGACAGCGTCCCGGCGAAGCCGGAGACATTGTCGACAATGCCCGCAACCTTGTTCGGATCGACGGCTTTGACCAGGCCGGTGACTTGATCGAGCGCCGCGTCGAGCTTCTCGGAGGTTCCGCCGAGGCGCTTGGCGAGCGCCGCCGAGTCGGCGAGCAGGCTGTCGATATTGGCCTGGTTGCCGGCGAGCGTCGACGAGAAGGCGGCGAGATTGTCCAGCGTCGCGTCGAGTTTCTGGGTCGTCCCATCGAGGCGCTTGGCGATGGCGGCGGCGCCGGCGAGAGTCTGATCGATATTGCTTTGGTTGCGCGCCAGCGCCGCCGAGAAATCGTCGGCGTTGGCGAGGATATCTTTCACCTTCGCCGGATCGACCGCCTTAACCACCGCATCGACGTCGCCCGACAGGGTCTCCAGCTTGGACGAAAGCGGCGCGAGCTTCTGGCCGAGATCGCTGACGCTGGCGAGGAAAGTCTTCAGGCCGGCTGAATTGTCGGCGAGCGCTTTCGAAAACTGATCGACATTGCGTAGCGCGTCGCCGACCGTCGGGCCGTTCTCATCGAGCAGCTTGTTGGCCTTGGTCAAGACGTCGTCGGCTTTTCCGGAAATCCGCTGGACCGCCTCGAGCAGGTTCTGAAAGTCCGAGCGGTCAGCCTCGATGATCGGCGGCGCGCCGCCGGGACCCGGTTCGAGCGGCGGGGCGGAGCTCGATTCGCCGGTCAGCGCCAGAGTCGCAACGCCCGTCAGCCCTTGCGATTCCAGCCGCGCCTTGGTGTCGGTTTTGACCGGCGTGTTGGCGGCGACGTCGATCATCGCCGCGACCCGGCTCGGATCGTTCGGAAAGAAGCTGATCTGCGTCACCTCGCCGACTCTGAGGCCGTTGAAGCTGACCAGGCTGCCGCGCGACAGGCCGGAGACTGACCCGGTGAAGACGACCTCGTACGTCTTGTGCTGGGCGCCTCTGCCGAGGCCCGAAAACCACATCACGAACAGGAATCCGCCGGCGATCACCGCCAAGGTGAACACGCCGATCAGAACGTAGTTTGCGCGCGTCTCCATTCCGTCTCGTCACATTTGGCGGCCGGGCCGTCCGGCCTTCATTTGGCCAGTCGGCCGATGCGAAGCGCGGCTTACCCTCATCCGGCGCTTCGCGCCACCTTCTCCCGCAACCGGGAGAAGGGATGTAACCGCGTCGGCGACCGCGGCTCCAGCGCGCCCCCTCTCCCGCTTGCGGGAGAGGGTTGGGGTGAGGGGCTGCGCATCGATCAAATCGAACGAACTCGTGTTCAAAGGCCGCGGCGCGCTTGCATCGCCTCGCGACCGGCGCCCCTTTTTCCATGGAAATAGGCTTTCAGCCAAGGATCGTCCGAATTGAGGAGATCGGCGATCGGTCCGGCCGCAATAACCCGACCCTGGCCGAGCGCGGCGACACGATCGCAGACCGCATAGAGACTGTCGAGATCATGCGTCACCATGAAGACTGAAAGGCCCAAGGTTTTCTGCAATGTCGCCAAGAGCTCGTCAAATTCGCCGGCGCCGATCGGATCAAGGCCCGATGTCGGCTCGTCGAGGAAGAGAATGTCAGGATCGAGCGCCAAGGCGCGGGCCAGGGCGGCGCGCTTGATCATGCCGCCGGAGAGTTCGGACGGGTATTTCTCCGCGGCGTCGGGCGGCAGGCCGACCAAGGCGATTTTGAGCATCGCCAGTTCGTCGCGAAGGCGCTTGGAAATGCCGAGATGCTCGCGCATCGGCGCCTGGACGTTCTGCTTCACGGTGAGGTTCGAAAACAAGGCGCCCTGCTGAAAGAGAACGCCCCAGCGCTGCTCGATCGAAACGCGCTCGGCCGGCGTCAGCGCGTCGAGATCGCGGCCATAGACCTCGATCGATCCGGCGCGCTTCGGGATCAGGCCGAGGATCGTGCGCGTCAGCACCGACTTGCCCGCGCCCGAGGCGCCGACAAAGCCGAGAATCTCGCCGCGAAAAAGATCGAGATCGAGGCCGTTCATCACCAGCCGGTCGCCGAAGCCGACGACGAGGCCGCGCACGCTGATCACCGCCTCGCGGCGTTCGGCCGCCATTTGTCCATTGATTTGTGCGGGCAAATTCATCGCGGCGTTCCAACCGCCCACGTACGCTGCGGCTTACCCTCACCCCAGCCCTCTCCCGCAAGCGGGAGAGAGGGCGCGCGGCGGACTGTAGCCACCGCCGTCGACCGCGGCCACAACCCCCTTCTCCCGCTTGCGGGAGAAGGGGGCCGCGAAGCGGCCGGATGAGGGTAAGCCGCAACGGTCATCCTTCCGAGCGCCCGCCCATTCAGCTTCTGATCGCCGCGAAAAACATCGCGAAGAGCCCGTCGATGACGATGACGATGAAGATCGATTTGACGACCGATTCGGTCACCTTGCGGCCGAGCGACTCGGCCGAGCCCTTGACCGCGAAGCCTTCGACCGAGGCGATCAGCGCGATGGCCAGCGCCATGAACGGCGCCTTGATCAGCCCGATGGCGAAGGTCGCGAAGTCGATCGAATTCTGCAAGCGGGCGAGGAACGTCTCCGGGCTGACGCCGCCATAGACCCAGACGACGAGAATGCCGCCGAACAGGGCCGCAATATCGGCGAGGAAGGTCAGCATCGGCAGGGCGAGGATGAGCGCGAGGGTGCGCGGCACGATCAGAACGCCGATCGGATCGAGCGCCATCACTTTGAGCGCGTCGATCTCCTCACGCATCTTCATCGAGCCGATTTCGGCGGTGATCGCCGAGCCCGAGCGGCCGGCGATCATGATCGAGGTCAACAGGACGCCGAGTTCACGCAGGATCAGGATGCCGATCAGGTCGACCGCATAGAGCGTCGCGCCGAACCGCTGCAATTGATAGATGCCCTGCTGGGCGACGATGGCGCCGACCAGAAAGTTGATCAGAACGATGATCGGCACGCTGCGGAAGCCGAAGGCTTCGAGATGAAAGACGATCGGCGTGATCCTGAGGCGGCGCGGATCGACGAGACCGGCCCCGATCGCAGCAACGAGGCGGCCGAGAAAACTGAGGCCGGCGACGAGGTCCGCGCCGGCGCCGCTGACGCTTTCGCCGATATCGGAGAGGATTTCGAGGACTGGATGCGGCCGCGGCCGCGGGGC
>DATGLU010000440.1:0-2119 GCA_035294045.1 Roseiarcus sp.
AAGCCGCCGAAGCCGCGATCGCGGCCGGCGCGCGGGCCGACAGCGTGACCATCGTCGACGTGGAGGACGTTCCGCTCGCCTATATTCCCGGTAACGCGACGCGCGTGCGGGTCAAGGCGGTCGGCGATCTCGCGCTGTAAAGCAACATCGATTCATAACAGCGGGCCGTTTTGGGGAAATACGTCATGACCAAGAAGCCGACCACGCGCGAAGCGCCGTCGCGGAGCAAAGTCAAAGTCGAGCCGAGGCGCGGGCGCGGCGCGCCGATCGGCAAGCCGACCGGCGGCGGCGCGTCCACAAGAAAGGCGGCGCCGGCGAGAATGATCGGCGTCGCCGATCTCGACGACATCGCGGTCGGCGGCGCCATCCTCGGCACCGGCGGGGGCGGCGATCCCTATATCGGCAAGCTGATGGCGCAGCAGGCTATTCGCAAGCACGGCCCCGTGCGGATGATTGACGCGAACGAAGTCAAGGACGACGATCTCGTCGTCCCCTGCGCGATGATGGGCGCGCCGACCGTCATGGTCGAGAAGATACCGCAAGGCGAGGAGATTTTGATCGCGTTCCGCAAGCTCGAACGCTTCCTCGGCAAAAAGATCGATGCGATCTTGTGCGCCGAAGCGGGCGGGCTGAACTCGACCATTCCCTTCGTGATCGGCGCGATGACCGGCATTCCGGTGATCGACGGCGACGGCATGGGCCGCGCCTATCCAGAGCTTCAAATGGTCACGTTCACGATGCATGGGGTTTCGGCGACGCCGATGGTGATCGTCGACGACAAGGGCAACAGCGTCCTGCTCGAATGCATCGACAATCGCTGGACCGAGCGGCTGGCGCGCGCGGCGACGATTGAAATGGGCGGATCGGTGCTGATCTCGCTTTATCCGATGACCGGCAAGATTGCGAAGAAAGCATCGGTGCGCGGCACGCTGACGCTGGCGCGCCGCCTCGGCGAAATCCTGCGCGAAAGCCGCGCGTCGCATGCCGACGCGGTCAAGGCGATCCAATCGAAGCTCGACGCAGCGACCATTTTCGAGGGCAGGGTGACGGATATCGCTCGGCGGACCGAGACGGGATTTGCGCGCGGCGAGGCCAAATTCATCGGCGTCGACGACTATCGCGGCCATACGTATCGGATCGAGTTTCAGAACGAATTCCTGATCGCCGAACAGGACGGAAAGTCGATCGTCACGACGCCCGATCTCATCACCTTGCTCGACGCCGATACCGGCGCGCCGATCACGACGGAAACGATCCGCTTCGGGTTGCGCGTCGTGGCGATCGCGATTCCCTGCGCGCCGCAATGGCGCACGCCGGCCGGATTGGCTTTGATCGGGCCGCGTTATTTCGGCTACAAAGTCGATTATCGACCGTTCAAGGCGCCGGCCTAAAGTTCACGCGCGAGGCTGTTTCGATGAAAGTCGCGAAACGCGCCCCGTCGGCAGCAAGGGCGAGGGCGAGCCGCCGGCGCAATCTTGGCCCGGCGCGCGATTTTTATGGCTATGGCCCCAACCCGCCGGACCCGAAATGGCCGGGCGGCGCGCGCATCGCCGTCAACATCAATCTCAATGTCGAAGCCGGCGGCGAGCATTGCTTGCTCGAAGGCGACGCGCGTTCGGAGGACGCGCTCAATGATATCGGGTTGCAATCGTACCAAGGCGCGCGCAGCCCGGTTGTCGAGTCGGTCTTCGAATATGGACCGCGCAGCGGCTGCTGGCGCCTGCTGCGGATTTTCAAGCGCTTCGATGTCAAGGTCAGCATTCTCGGCGTGGCGAGAGCCTTGGAGCAGTGCCCGGAACTGACGCAAGCCTTCATCGCCGATGGTCATGAGATCGTCTGCCACGGCTATCGCTGGCTCGACTATCTCGACATCGACGAGGAGACCGAGCGCGAGCATATCCGCCTCGGCGTCGAAGCGATTGTCATTGGTTTCGTACGAGGTCGGGATCACCAGATGGCTGCGGCGGCCGACCTTGACCCAGAACGGCAATTCGTCGCCGAGATAGTCGCGATCATAGAGGAAGCCGCCATGCTCGACCAGCAGCCGGCGCGTGTTCTCGCTCGGCCGGCCGTTGAACCAGCCGACAGGCGCTTCGCCGGTCAGTTCCCTGATCGTCTC
>DATGLU010000441.1:0-2265 GCA_035294045.1 Roseiarcus sp.
ATTCGTCGATCACGATCAGCCCGGCTTTCGAGGCGGGCCCGTCATGATTGAGCTTGAAAGTCGGCGCGCCGCCTTCCTCGTCCTCGACCGCGCGATAGATGAGCGCGTGGATCGTCGTCGCCCCGGCGCAGCCTTTCGATCGCATCACCAGAGCCGCCTTGCCGGTAAAGGCGGCGTAGGCCGGCTCGGCCTTGGCGCTTTCGGCGATATGGCGGGCGAGCGTCGTCTTGCCGACCCCGGCATAGCCGAAAAGCCGGAACACCTGGCTCTCGCCGGCCTTAAGCCAGCGGCCGACCGCGTCCAAAGCGGCGCGTTGTTCGCCCGTCCAGTCCATCCAAGACCTTTCTAAACCGCCCCTTAACCGCGATGGAACGTCAATCCGGGCCGATCAAGACTTGGTTTAAGTTTTATCCATAGGCTGGACGGCGCAAAGCTCGCATCGGCGGGGCGCGCCTATTCTCCAGACGCGATCCGTCCTTGAAACGCCAAGCGGCGCAACCATATAGACGTTAGCCGGCGGCGGGCTTTCGGGCCTTTTAAAGTCGGCGCGATGTTGCGTAGCGGCAAAGCGCTTCCTGAAGAAGGCTTTGCGAAGAAGCGCCGGAAGGGCTTCGATCATGGTGCGCGCGGTTGGTTTGAATTCTCCGCTGCTGCTCGGCTTCGACGCGATTGAGCGTGCGCTCGACCAGGCGTCCAAGACCGGCTCCGACGGCTACCCTCCCTACAATATCGAGAGGATCGGCTCGTCGGGGAACTCCCCGGAGATTCTGCGCATTACGATTGCGGTCGCCGGCTTCGGCCAGGACCAGATCGAGGTGACTCAAGAGGAGAACCAACTCCTCGTCCGCGGTCGACAGCAGGAGGACAAGACGCGCGAATATCTGCATCGCGGCATCGCCGCCAGGCAGTTTCAGCGCAGCTTTCTTCTCGCCGAAGGCATCGAAGTGCTTGGCGCCGAGCTTGCCAATGGACTCTTGTCCATCGATCTCGCGAGGCCCAGGCCGGAGAGGACAGTCAAGAAGATCAACATATTGGCGCGAGACTGATGGTTCGCGCAGAGCAGGTCCCGTAAGAGACGGCTAGTAAAGGAGTTACAACCATGATCGGCGACAATGAAAGACGTCCAACCCTGACGCCGCAAGAATTCGCCCATCTCGGCGGCGGCTCGCTCGCCTATGTCAAGACGATCCGCTCCGAGGACGCGCAAACGCTGTTTCCGCAGGCCCCGGCGATCCAGCCCGGTTTGAAGCTCTTTGCTTTGCTCGGCGCCGACGGCACGCCGATCATGCTGACCGATTCGCGCGACGCCGCCATCGCCAACGCTTGGGAAAACCAACTCGAAACGGTGAGCTTGCATTAAGCGCCCCCAGGCGGCGCGCCAGGGCCGGCGCTCGCATCTCCTCGAGATTGCGGCGGAGACCGAGAGGTCTCCGCCGCAATCGTTTTATGAACATCGACGGCCTCGCTCAACCCATGTAAATATTGTTTACATGAGCTGGTCGAACGACGGACGGGACGGCCCGCGCGGCTATCACCACGGCAACTTGCGCGAGGCGCTGATCCGCGCCGCCCTGGAGCTCATCGCTCAAAAGGGACCGGCCGGTTTCACCTTCGCGGAAGCCGCGCGCTGGGCCGGCGTCAGCCCGGCTGCGCCGTACCGACATTTTCGCGACCGCGACGAGCTCATGGCCAACGTGGCGCTCCGCGGCTTCCGTCAATTCGAGGCCGCGCTGGCCAAGGCCTGGGACGGCGGGCGCCCCGATACGTTGGCCGCTTTGGACCGGCTCGGCCGGGCCTATCTCGATTTTGCGCGCGTCGAGCCGGCTTACTATTCGGCGATGTTCGAGAGCGGCATTCCGCTGGCTTCCAATCCGGAGTTGCGGGACGCAAGCGATCGCGCTTTTGCGGTTCTCCGCCAGGCCGCGGAAAAGCTCAGCGCGCAAACCTCGGGCGGCGCCAAGCCTCCCGCGCTCATGGTCGCTTTGCATATCTGGGCGACAACCCACGGCGTCGCCTCGCTGTTCGGCCGCGGCGATCCCGCGCGTCGTACCTTGCCGATGTCGGCGGAAGAGCTTCTGGAAGCGCAGATGCTGATCTATCTGCGCGGCCTCGGCGTCTCGGGCGAGAAATCCGGCGGTTCCGCTTAGCGAGGCGGAGCCCATGTAGCCGCGCTCGGTGAGCGCGGCTGACGCGGCCAGCGGCCCGTCTACAAAGATGTAGCCGCGCTCGATGAGCGCGGCTGACGCGGCCAGCGGCCCGTCTACA
>DATGLU010000442.1:0-9781 GCA_035294045.1 Roseiarcus sp.
CGGTGAAATCGAACGCCTGGAAATAGACAATCGTTGAGATCGGGGCGGCCGACCCATCGCGGAGATTGGAATTTCAGGCCGCGTGCAGTTTGGATCGATCCCCTATCGTCTCGTTCCGACAGCGATCTTCGCCAAATCCCGCATGATCTCCAGCACGCCGGCGAGCCGCGCTTCCAGCGCCTCGAAATCGCGGATGAAGACAACGCGCATGTCGGGCCGTACTTTCGCCGACACGCCTTGCGCCTCGACATAGCGCACCAAGGCCGCCGGATTGGCGAAGGAATTGTCACGGAAAGCGAGCGTCGCGCCTTTCGGGCCGGCCTCGATCTTCTCGACATTGGCGCGCCGGCACAGGGCCTTGATCGTCACCAGCTTCAATAGCAGGCCGACTTCCGGCGGCGTCGGGCCGAAGCGGTCGACGATCTCTGCGCCCATCGCTTCGATCGCCTCGTCGCTCTCCAGCGCCGAGAGGCGGCGATAGAGATTGAGGCGCGTCGAAAGGTCGGGGATATACTCTTCCGGGATCGTCACCGGCGCGCCGAGCGAGATGCTCGGCGACCAGAGGTCTTGCGCCGGCTCCTCGACGCCGGCCTTCAGCCGCTCGACCGCCTCCTGCACCATCTGCTGGTAGAGTTCGTAGCCGACCTCCTTGATATGGCCGGATTGCTCCTCGCCGAGCAGGTTGCCAGCCCCGCGAATGTCGAGATCGTGGCTCGCCAATTGGAAGCCGGCGCCAAGCGTGTCGAGCGATTGCAGCACGTGCAGCCGCTTCTCCGCCTGGGGCGTGATCGGCTTGTTGGCCGGCACGGTGAACAGCGCATAGGCGCGCGTCTTGGAGCGCCCGACACGGCCGCGCAACTGATAGAGCTGGGCGAGGCCGAACATGTCGGCGCGATGAACGATCAGCGTATTGGCGGTCGGAATGTCGAGGCCGGATTCGACGATCGAGGTCGACAAAAGAATATCGTACTTTCCGTCATAGAAGGCGCCGATCTTGTCCTCCAGCTCGCTGGCCGCCATCTGGCCATGCGCGACAACGAATTTCGCCTCCGGCACGTTCTGGCGCAAGAAGCTCGCCGCCTCCTCCAGGTCATCGATGCGCGGGCAGACATAGAAGCTCTGGCCGCCGCGATAGCGCTCGCGCAACAGCGCTTCGCGCACGATCAATGCGTCGAACGGCGTCACGAAGGTGCGCACAGCCAGCCGGTCGACCGGCGGCGTCGCGATGATGGACAGTTCGCGCACGCCGGTCATGGCGAGTTGCAGCGTCCGTGGGATCGGCGTCGCCGACAGGGTCAGGACATGGACTTCGGCGCGCAGCTCCTTCAAGCGTTCCTTGTGGCCGACGCCGAAATGCTGCTCCTCATCGATAACGACAAGACCGAGGTCCTTGAACTTCACCGTCTTGCCGAGCACGGCGTGCGTGCCGATGACGATGTCGATGCCGCCTTCGGCGAGGCCCTTCTTCACCTCGCGCTGCTCGGCGACGCCGACCATGCGCGAGAGCTGGCCGATCTTGACCGGCAATCCGGCGAAGCGGGCGGCGAAATTCTTGGTATGCTGGCGGGCAAGCAAGGTCGTCGGCACGACGATCGCCGTCTGCTTGCCGCCCATCGCCGTGACGAAAGCCGCGCGCAGCGCCACCTCGGTCTTGCCGAAGCCGACATCGCCGCAAATGAGGCGATCCATCGGCCGGCCGGCGCCGAGATCGTCGAGCGTCGCCTCGATCGCATTGTCCTGATCCTGCGTTTCGTCATAGGGAAAGCGTGCGCAGAATTCGTCATAGAGCCCATCGGGCGGAATGAGGCGCGGCGCTTCGCGCGTCTGGCGCGCGGCGGCGATGCGGATGAGTTCAGCCGCCATTTCGCGCACGCGCTTCTTCAGCCTGGCCTTGCGCGTCTGCCAGCCGGAAGCGCCGAGCTTGTCGAGCGCGACGTTCGTATCCTCCGAGCCGTAGCGCGACAGAAGCTCGAGATTCTCGACCGGCAGGTACAGCCGATCGCCGCCGGCATAATGCAACTCGAGGCAATCATGCGGCGCGCCGGCCGCCTCGATCGTCTGCAGGCCGACGAAGCGGCCGATGCCGTGATCGATATGAACGACGAGATCGCCGGCGGCGAGCGACGCGATTTCCGCCAGCATGTCCTGGGCGCGGCGCCTGGCCTTGCGCGGCCGCACCAAGCGATCGCCGAGAATGTCCTGCTCGCCGATGATCGCGAGATCGCTCGTCTCGAAGCCCTGCTCCAGCGCGATCACGGCGAGCGGCAAGGCGCCCTGCCGCGCCGCCTTGGCCTGGGGCAGAGACGAGACGAGCTCGATCGATTTCAGCCCGTGCTCGGCGAGGACATGCGACAAGCGCTCGCGCGAGCCGTCGGTCCAGCCGGCGACGATGACGCGCTTGCCTTGCTCGCGCAGCGCGCGGATATGGGCGAGCGCCGCGTCGAAGACATTGACGCCGTCCTGCGCCCGCTCGGGCGCGAAATTGCGCCCAGGCTTGGCGCCGCAATCGACGATCGCCTCGGCCGGCGGCGCCGCAAAGGGCGAAAGCCGCGCCAGCGGCGCCTTGTCGAGCTTGGCGCGCCATTCCTCCGGGGTCAGGTACAGCCGGTCGGGCTTCAACGGACGATAGTTGGCCTTGGCTGGATCGTCCTCATAGGCGGCGCGGCGCGCCTCGTAATAGTCGGCGATCTGCTTGAAGCGCGCCTCGGCCGCCTCTTCGTCGCGCGCGTCGAGCACGACCGGCGCGCCGGCGCAATAATCAAAGACGCTGCCCATCTGGTCGTAGAAAAGCGGCAGCCAATGTTCAAAGCCGGCCGGGCGGCGCCCTTCGCTCACCGCCTCATAGAGCGCATCGCCATGGGTATGGCCGCCAAAAGCCGCGACATAGCCGTGGCGGAAGCGGCGGATCGCTTCCGTCGTCAATTGCGCTTCGCTCATCGCGACAAGATCGAGCGCGCGCAATTGGCCGGTCGAGCGCTGCGTCTCGGGATCGAAGGCGCGGATCGATTCCAGCGTATCGCCGAAAAAGTCGAGCCGCACCGGCGCCGGCGCGCCCGGCGCATAGAGATCGAGAATGCCGCCGCGCATCGCATAGTCGCCGACATCGCGCACGCTGCTGGCGCGGCTGAAGCCGTTCGTCTCGAGCCACAGCGCCAAGCCGGCCATGTCGACGCTGTTGCCCGGCGCGGCGGAGAAGGACGCGGCGGCGATGAAGGCGAGCGGCGGCGTGCGCTGGGTGATCGCATTGATCGTGGTGACGAGAACGCGCGGCCGCTCGATCGCGCCGCGAGTTCGCGCGAGGCGCGCGAAAGCGGTCATCCGCTGCGCGCTGATCGCGGCGTTCGGCGACACGCGGTCATAGGGCTGGCAATCCCAGGCCGGCAGATAGAGCGCCTCGATTTCGGGCGCGGCGAAGGCGAGCGCGTCGATGAAGCTCTGGGCGCGCTGCCCGTCGCGCGCGACAAAGACGAGCGCCGCCGCCCTTTTTTCCCCCGGCTCGGCGAAGGCGCGGGCGAGCTCGGCGACGAGGAAGGCATCATAGCCTTCCGGCGCTGCGGCGAGCGTGATCGCGGCGCCGGCGGCGAGGCGGCGGGCGGCGATCTGGGCGGGGCTTTTGGCGGCTAAAGCGGCTTCGTTCACGTTTCTGTCTGTTTCAAAAGGGCGACTGACGGGGCGGCGCGGAGCCGCGCGAAAAGCGGCGTATCCTGTTCCGGCGGAACCGGCGCGTCGCCGAGAACCCAGGCTAAGACCTCCGGGTCGGGCGCTTCGAGCAGGGTCTCGAATTGATCGAGCTCCCTCTCGCTCATCGCCGCGATTTCCTGGTCGGCGAAATGGCCCATGACAAGGTCCATCTCGCGCGTGCCCCTGCGCCAGGCGCGGAATAAGATGCGGCGGCGGCGGGCGTCGAGCCCGGCGCTCGAAACGGCCGAGCCGGTCATCGGTTCCTCAAAGGGCTGGAGCGGCGGGGCGACGCCCGGGCCGATTGCGATGGCGCTTATAACGGGCACACTCGACTGTGTCAGCCGATTTGCCGGGCGGCCCGCCACGCTCCGAGAAGAGCCGGCGGCGCTTGAAAGTAAGGTTCCGACGCCTTACCTTCGCTGTGGCTTGGAGTTCTGACCATGACCACGCTTACGGTGACAGCCAAAGGCCAAGTCACTCTTCGCAAGGAGTTCCTCGATCATATCGGCGTCGCGCCGGGCGAAAAGGTCGCGGTGGATCTCCTCCCGGATGGGCGCGCGCAGATTCGAGCGGCAAAATCCGCCGGCCGGATCGATGACTTCTTCGGTTGCCTCGAGCGTTCCAATGCGCGCGCGCTCACGCTCGACGAGATCGCCGAGCTTGCCGCCGAGGGCTGGGCTAAAGACCGGTGAAGGCGATTGTCGACACGAATGTCCTCATCCGTGTCGCCGTCAATGACGACCCGGAAGAGGCGAAGCTCGCGCGCCTCGCGCTTAAAGAGGCGGATCGAATCGTCCTGACTCTGCCGGTCCTCTGCGAATTCGTATGGGTGCTTTCGCGCGGCTACCGCTACGGCGCTGACGAGATCATTTCGGCGATCCGCCTCTTGATCGCGAGCGAAAGCGTCGAAGTCGAGCGGCCCTCGGTCGAAGCCGGTCTCGCCATGATCGCCGCGGGCGGCGACTTCGCGGACGGGGTCATCCTTTTCGAAGGGCGGGGACTTGGCGGCGCGGCTTTGCTGAGCTTCGACCGCAAAGCGGCGGCGTTGGCGCGCGCGGCCGGTGCCGAGGCGAAACTTCTGGTGAAACAAACGCGGCGTCCGCACGGACGCGGCTGACCGCCCGCGGCGAATCTCAGCAGGACGAAACCCGCGCCTCTTTTCGTTCGGCCGACTCTCGGCCAAAAAGCACTCCCGACAATATCGGAGCCGCCATGCGCACCTTTCTCATCGATACCGACACCGCCTCGGACGACGCGGTTGCGATCATCATGGCTTTGTCCGCGCCGGACGTCCACATCTGCGGGCTGACGACCGTCGCCGGCAATGTCGGGCTCGAACAGGCGACGCGCAACGCGCTTTACACGGCGCAGGTTTGCGGCGTCGATGTCCCCGTCTTCAAAGGCGCGGCTGCGCCGCTGACGCGCGCCCACGAGCATGCGCATTGGTTCCACGGCAGGGACGGCCTCTCTGACCGCAATTATCCCGAGCCGAAGCGCAAGCCGGAAAGCGAGCATGCGGTCGATGCGATCTCCCGGCTGTGCCGCGCCGAGCCCGGCCTGACGCTGGTCACGCTCGGCCCCCTGACCAATGTCGCGCTCGCCTTGGCGCGCGATCTCGCCCTCGTCGATAAGATCGGGCGCTGCGTCGTGATGGGCGGCGCGCCGTGCTGCGAGGGCAATGTCACGCCGGCCGCCGAATACAACATCTGGGTGGATCCGGAAGCGGCGCGGATGGTCTTTCGCTCGGGCCTGTCGATTGAGATGATCGGGTGGCAGGTCTCGCGCGGGCCGAGCGTGCTGACCGAGGACGAGATCGCCGCGATCGTCGCGCTCGGGACGGACAAGGCGCGCTTCGCTATCGAATGCAATGGCCGCGCCAAGGAGGCCTATTTCACCCAGACCGGCGAGACCGGCCTGTCGCTCGCCGATCCGACGGCGATGGCTGTGGCGCTCGACCGGACGATCGGCACGGCATGGAGCCGGCATTTGGTCGAGATCGAATGCGCCAGCGACCTGACGCGCGGCATGACTGTCGTCGACCGGCTCAATGTCGCGCATGACGAGAACAACGCCGCCGTATGGAAGCAGGCGCTCGATAGGCATGTGAAGGCCGATATCTGCTGGACGATCGACGCCGCGCGGTTCAAGGCGCTGCTGATCGAGGCGCTGAGATAGTCCCCTCGCCCCGCGCAGCGGGGAGAGGGTGGCCGCGAAGCGGCCGGGTGAGGGGCAGCGCCGACCTCGCCGATTAGCCTTTCGTAGAGCGCGTACCTTCAAAATTCTGCGCAGCCCCTCATCCGGCCCTTCGGGCCACCTTCTCCCCGCGAAGCGGGGAGAAGGGTACGATCACGCCGCCGCGTTGGGCGTCACGGTCGCGCGGAACTTGCTCATCAGGTACGGACCGGACAGAACCGGCTCGTATTTCGGCTTCTCGCCCGGCGCGAGGCACGCTGCGAGGCAGGCGATCTCCGCGAACCAGTTCGGTTGATGGAAGAAGGCGAGCGACTGGCGCCGCGCCATGCCGCCTTCTTCCGACGGCGGATTGACGACGCGATGCAGCGTCGAGGCCCAGCGGTCATTGGTCCATCGCTGCATTAAGTCGCCGAGATTGATGACGAAAGCGCCGGGGATCGGCGGCACGGGGACCCAGGCGCCGTTGGATTGGATTTCCAGGCCCTTCGAGCCTACCTGCGGCAGGAGAATGGTCAGGCTGCCATAATCGGTATGCGCGCCGGCGCGCAATTGGCCGGGCTTGGGCGGAACATGCTGCTCGGGATAGTTCAGCGCGCGCAACGCGCTGATCGGCGCATCGATGAAGCGGGCGAAATAATCCTCCGGCAGGTCCAGCGCGACGGCGAAGGCGGTCATGATCCGCGCCGCGAGATCCTCCATCGCCGCGTAATAGGCGCGCCAAGCCTCGGCGAATCCCGCCGGCCTTTGCGGCCAGATCGTCGGCGCGTAGCAAAAAGCCAACGCGTCGGAATCGGTCATCCCCGCTGGCGCCGAAGCCGGGCCGCCGTTGAAGCTTTCTTTCAAGTCCGGCGGCGTCTCGACATTACGCGACTTGGCCAGTGCTTCGAGCTCCGGCCCGAGATAGCCGTAAGGATAGCCCTTATAGGGGGCCTTGGCCTTCTCCTTTTCCTCGAACGGCAGATCGAAAAACGCTTTCGCCTTGCTCCAGACGCCTTCGATCACGCCTTGCGGCACGCCATGATTGGCGACCGCGAGAAAGCCGGTCGAGCGGCATATCTCATCGACTTCGCGGCCAAGCGCCCGGCGCTGCTCAGCGCCGCCTTGCTCGAAGGCGCCGAGATCGAAAATGGGAAAGGAGGACATGAGGAAGTCTCAACTGAAGCATAGGAAGCCGCGAGTATAGGCGAGCCCCGTTCCGCCAGCCAATCGGCGCGCTGCCCGAACTCTTCCGCCTCTGATACGTTGATGCCCATGCTGCCAGACGCCAACCTCCTCGCCGACGCGACATCGCCCTATCTCCTTCAGCACGCGCATAACCCGGTCCATTGGCGGCAATGGGGACGCGCCGCGCTCGAAGAGGCGCGCGAGCGCGACCGGCCGATCCTAATCTCGATCGGTTACGCCGCCTGCCATTGGTGCCATGTGATGGCGCACGAATCCTTCGAGAACGAAGAGACCGCGGCGCTGATGAACCGCCTCTTCGTCAACGTCAAAGTCGATCGCGAGGAGCGGCCGGACATCGACCATATCTACATGACCGCGCTCAATGCGCTCGGCGAGCAAGGCGGCTGGCCGCTGACCATGTTCCTCAGCCCCGACGGCGCGCCGCTTTTCGGCGGCACCTATTGGCCGCCGGAGCCGCGCTGGGGCCGGCCATCGTTCCGGCAGATTCTCTTCGCCGTCGACAAGGCTTGGGCCGAGAAGCGCGAGGCGCTGCTCGCCCAGGGCGCCAATCTCAAGGCGTTTTTCGCCGAGCTCTCGCAGGCCAGAGGCGGCGGCGGGGTCGCCCCTGCCGACCTCTCGGCGATCGCCGCCGCCTATCTGCGCCAGGTCGATCCCGTCCATGGCGGGCTCGGCGGCGCGCCGAAATTCCCTAACGCGCCGATCTTCCGCTTTCTCTGGAACGAAGCCTTCCGCGACGACAACCAAGCGGCGAAAGCAGCGACGCGCCAATTGCTCGTCTCGCTTTGCGAAGGCGGAATTTACGACCATCTCGGCGGCGGCTTCGCCCGCTATTCCGTCGACGCCGAGTGGCACGTGCCGCATTTCGAGAAGATGCTCTACGACAATGCACAAATTTTCGAGCTGCTCGCGCTCGCGCACGCCGACGAGGCCAATCCGCTTTTCGCCGAGCGGGCGCGAGAGACGTTCGGCTGGCTGATGCACGACATGCGGCTTGGCGATGACGAGCTTTTCGCCTTCGCCGCCTCGCTGGACGCGGACCAGGCCGGCGAAGAGGGCTCGTTCTATACCTGGACGGCGGAAGAGATCGACGCCGCGCTCGGCGCCGAAAGCGCCGCGTTCAAAGCCGCCTATGACGTCCGGCCGGACGGCAATTGGGAGCATCGCAATGTCCTGCGCCGCACGCTTGCGGCCCATGGCGACGCGGCGGCGGAAGCTCGCCTCGCCGCCGCTCGCCAGCGGCTCTTCGCCCTGCGCGAGAAGCGGCCGCGTCCGGCGCTCGACGACAAGGTCCTCGCCGATTGGAACGGCCTCGCCATCGCCGCCCTCGCCCGCGCCGCGCCCTTCTCCTTCGCGCCCGCTTGTCTCGACGCGGCGCGCCGCGCCTTCGCCTTTATCGATGAGAATCTGCGCGACGGAAGCGGACGTTTGGTCCATGCCTGGCGCGCCGGGCGCGTCGGCGCCGCCGGCCTGCTCGACGACTACGCGGCCATGGCCCGCGCCGCGCTGGCGCTGTTCGAAGCGACCGGTGAGCGCGCTTATCTCGGCCGCGCCGTCGCGCTGGTCGAGGAGACGCGCGACCTCTTCGGCGATCAGGACGGCGGCTTCTACATCACCGCGCGCGACGCCGCCGACGTGCCCGCCGCCCGCCCGCGCCACGCCCATGACGGCGCGACCCCGTCCGGCGTCGGCCTGATCGCCGAAGTTCTCGCGCGGCTCCACCATCTGACCGGCGAGAATCGCTGGCGCGCCGATTGCGAGCGCCTCATCGCCGCCTTCGCCGGCCCGCGCGAAGCGCTGGCGCAATCGCCGTTGCTTCTCGCCGCGGCGGACTTCTCGGGGCGCGCGGCCGTCGTAGTGATTGCCGGCGATGCGGACGACCCACGGGCCAATGCGCTCGCGACGATCGCCCTCGCTTCGCCCGATCCCGCGACCTGCCTGCTTCGTACGCGCGACGGCGCCGATTGGCCGGACGCCTCGCCGGCCCGCGGCCGCACGCCCGTCGACGGCGCGCCCGCCGCCTATTTGTGTCGCAACTCGGTCTGCAGCCTGCCCGCGACAACGCCCGAAAGCCTCCGAAAGCTGGCGCGGGGCGAGCATTAGGCGCTTTCGCCGCAGGTCAAGCCGCGGCATGCGCTTGCAAGGTGGACCGCCATTGTGGCATGCTAGTCATGATTGATCTGGGCATAAAAGACCCAGGCGTCCAGGTCGTCCGTATGCCCCGCGCGGACGTCAGCAAAAAGGGAGGACTCGGGAATGAAGCACCTTTGTCGCGTCTCAAGCTTGGCCTTCGCCGGCCTGCTCATGTCGTCGGTCGCCGTTTTCGCCGGCCCGAAAATCGTTTCCGGCCCCGGCGCCGATCCGGAATGTTTCAAGCCCTGGTCCAACGCGACCAAGTATTTTCAATGGCCTAAGAAACAGGGGCCGTACCGCATCGCCGTCGCCAACGGCTTTGTCGGCAACACTTGGCGCATTCAGATGATCAAGACCGCCAAGGCGTTCGCCGAACTGCCGGAAATCAAGAAGGACATCAAAGAGTTCAAGGTCGTTTCGACCGGCACCGACGTCGCCGCCCAGCTCGGCGCGATGGAGGACTTCATCAACCAGGGCTACGACGCGATCATCGCCAATGTCGTCTCGCCCGACGGCTTCGACCGCATCATCCGCCTCGCCGACAAGAACAATGTCGTCGTCGTGCCGTTCGACAACGTGCTCGACACCGACA
>DATGLU010000443.1:0-3523 GCA_035294045.1 Roseiarcus sp.
GACGTTCACCGTCTCGCCGTCCTTGATCGTGCCCTTGAGGATCGCTTCGGCCAGCGGGTTCTGCAATTCGCGCTGGATGACGCGCTTCAGCGGCCGCGCGCCGTAGACCGGATCGTAGCCGGCGGCAGCCAGCCACGCGCGCGCCTTGGCGTCGAGATCGAGCACGATCTTGCGTTCGGCCAGAAGCTTCTCCAGGCCCTTGAGCTGGATCGCGACGATGCCTTCCATGTCGGCGCGCGACAGGCGGCGGAAGATCAAAATCTCGTCGAGCCGGTTGAGAAATTCGGGCCGAAACGCGGCGCGCACCGCCTCCATCACCTGACCGCGTACGCTGGCGACATCCTGGCCTTCGGGCAAATTGGCGAGATATTCGCTGCCCAGATTGGACGTCAGGATGATGAGCGTGTTGCGGAAATCGACCGTGCGGCCCTGGCCGTCGGTCAGCCGCCCGTCGTCGAGCACCTGGAGCAGCACGTTGAAGACATCGGGATGCGCCTTTTCGACCTCGTCGAACAGGATCACCTGATAGGGCCGCCGCCGCACCGCTTCGGTGAGCGCGCCGCCCTCTTCGTAGCCGACATAGCCCGGCGGTGCGCCGATGAGGCGCGCGACCGCGTGCTTTTCCATGTATTCGGACATGTCGATGCGCAGGATCGCCTGATCGCTGTCGAACAGGAATTCGGCGAGCGCCTTGGCGAGCTCGGTCTTGCCGACGCCAGTGGGCCCCAGGAACAGGAACGAACCGATCGGCCGGTTCGGGTCCTGCAGGCCGGCGCGGGCGCGGCGGATCGCGTTCGAGACGGCGATCACGGCCTCGTCCTGGCCGACGACGCGGCGGCGCAGATTCGATTCCATCTGCAACAGCTTCTCGCGCTGACCCTCAAGCATTTTATCGACGGGTATACCGGTCCACCGCGACACCACGGCGGCGATATGCTGTTCGGTCACCGCCTCGTCGATCATGCGGTTGTCTTCGGCGGCTTCGGCCGCCTTGAGCTTCTTTTCGAGATCGGGAATGACGGCATAAGTCAGCTCGCCGGCGCGGGTGAAATCACCCTTGCGTTGCGCCTGTTCGAGCTCGATGCGCGCCTTGTCGATCTGCTCCTTGAGCTTCTGGGCGCCAGCCATCTGCTCCTTTTCGGCGCGCCACCGCGAAGTCAGGTCTGCCGACTGCTTCTCGAGGCCGGTCAGCTCGCTCTCGAGCTTCTTCAGCCGGTCCTTCGACGCTGGATCGGTTTCCTTCTTCAGCGCCTCGCGCTCGATCTTAAGCTGGACGATGCGGCGGTCGAGCTCATCGATCTCTTCGGGCTTCGATTCCGCTTCCATACGGAGGCGCGATGCTGCCTCGTCCATCAGGTCGATCGCCTTGTCGGGCAAGAAGCGATCGGTGATGTAACGGTTCGATAGCGTCGCCGCGGCGACGATCGCGCCATCGGTGATGCGCACGCCGTGATGCATCTCGTATTTTTCCTTGATGCCGCGCAGGATCGAGATCGTGTCCTGGACCGACGGCTCGTTGACGAACACCGGCTGGAAGCGCCGCGCCAGGGCGGCGTCCTTTTCGATGTGCTTGCGATATTCGTCGAGCGTGGTGGCGCCGACGCAATGCAGCTCGCCGCGCGCCAACGCGGGCTTGAGCATGTTGGACGCGTCCATCGCGCCTTCGGCCTTGCCGGCGCCGACCAGCGTGTGCAGCTCGTCGATGAAGACGATGATCTCGCCGGCGCTCGCCGTGATCTCGGCGAGCACGGCCTTGAGCCGTTCCTCGAATTCGCCGCGGAATTTGGCGCCGGCGACCAGCGCACCGAGATCTAGCGCCAGCAGGCGCTTGTCCTTGAGGCTTTCCGGCACGTCGCCGTGGAGGATACGGAGCGCCAAGCCTTCGACGATCGCCGTCTTGCCGACGCCGGGTTCGCCGATCAGCACCGGATTGTTCTTGGTGCGGCGGGACAGCACCTGGATGGTGCGGCGGATTTCCTCGTCGCGGCCTATGACGGGATCGAGCTTGCCGTCGCGCGCCGCCGCGGTCAGATCGCGGGCATATTTCTTCAGCGCGTCGTAGCTGTCCTCGGCGCTGGCGCTGTCGGCGGTGCGGCCTTTGCGGATCTGCTCGATGGCGGCGTTGAGGTTTTGCGCATTGATGCCGGCGGCGGCCAGCGCCTTGCCGGCAGTGGAATTACGGTCGAGTGCCAGCGCCAAAAGAAGGCGTTCGGCGGTGACGAAGCTGTCGCCCGCTTTTGTGGCGATCTTCTCCGCCTCGCCGAAAAGCCGCGCCAGATCCTGCGACAGGAACGTCTGGCCGGCACCGGCGCCTTGCACGCTCGGCAATTTGGCGAGCGCCGCTTCGGTCGCTGCCAAGGCACGCGCCGGATCGCCGCCGGCGGCGCGGATCAGGTTGGCTGCAAGGCCTTCCTTGTCGTCGAGCAGCACCTTGAGCAGGTGCTCGGGAACGATTTGCTGGTGGCCGGAACGCTGCGCCAGCGTCTGCGCCGCCTGGACGAAGCCCTTTGCGCGCTCCGTGTATTTCTCGAAGTCCATCGGACCCCCTTCGTGACCGACGCAACCGCCCTTCTTGGAAGCAGCGGCCGCATCTTCCGACACAAATATGGGGTGATTCCGGCCGCCGACAAGGGTAACCGAGCCGGGGAATCCGTCCGGGTCAGGAATACGCGGCTAGGCCGCGCCGGTTAGGCGTTGTAGTCGGGATCGACCGGCGGCATCGGCGGCTGTGCGCCCGATCCGGCCGGCGACACCGACGGCTGGTGCGGCGGCTGGGCCTGGGGCTGCGGTTGCGGCCGGGGCAGCGGGGGTTGCTGCTGATGCTGATTCGCGTGCTGCGGCTGATGCTGTTGCGTCGGCACAGGCTGGTGCTGCGACTGCTGGTGTTGCTGGTTCTGGGTCTGGTGCTGTTGCTGGTGCGGCTGGCCTTGCCCCTGCCCCGGCTGACCATGCCCGTCCATCTCGTCGCCGCCGGCCATCTCGTTGTCCGCTGGCGTCATCGGGCGCTGGCCCTGATTATCGAAGCCGCCGTTCGCCTGCATGATGCGATAGTAATGCTCGGCGTGCTGGTAGAGATTTTCCGCCGCGATGCGATCGCCGGCGGACGCTGCTTCACGCGCCATCGCGATATAGCGTTCGAACACCTGATAGGCGTTGCCGCGGATCTTCACGCTCGGTCCGCTCGAATCGAAGCTTTGCATGCGATGCGGCGGGCGTCCGCCGCCCTGCCGGTTTTGGGGGTGGCCGCCCATCATGTTGCGACCGCCACGCCCGCGATTCTTCTGGCCTGGTCTCATGAGTCCCTTGATGTCGATGTCATCGATAGCAGTTTCAATCGTGCCTTTTCGGCTTCGCCCAGCGTCCGACGCGGTATGAACCAATTACGCGCGGCGCGACTGCCGGCGGTTCATCGAATAAAGGGCGGTTTATGCGCCTGCGGCGCGGAGCACGTAGCTCCTTGGCTTTTGGCGAAGTTACCCTAGACGGGATAGACGCCGAAGCCAACCTGTTTTTTTTGGCTGTT
>DATGLU010000444.1:0-3444 GCA_035294045.1 Roseiarcus sp.
GCGTCGCGGAATTGTTCGACCGGCGACTAGGGCGCGATGAGGTTGGCGAAGACGGCGCAGAGGACGATGAGCGAGAGGACGCAGAGGCCGAAGACGGCGCCGCGATTCTCGCGGAACACCGACCAGAAGGCGGCGAGTTCCGGCGCGCGCTCGCGAGGTTCGGCGAGCGCGAGAGATTCGGGGACCGCGGTCATCGATGCGAGCCCCGCCCCATCCTTCCCCGCGAAGCGGCGGAGGGAGACCGCGCAGCGCGGCGGAAGGGGCCGTTGGGATTTATCCTGATGCGCCGCGGCCCGGTCCGCTGCGCGTCGCATGGCGCCTCTCCCCTGGCTTGCGGGGGACGAAAAATGGGCTCATCGCGCATGGCGTATTCTCGGATTGATCACGCTGTAGAGAATGTCGACCGCCAGGCTGACGAAGATGACCACGCTCGAGATCAGCATGACGCCGCCTTGCAGCGCCGGATAGTCGCGCCGAAAGATCGATTCGATCAGCCATTTGCCGACGCCGGGCCAGGAGAAAATCGTCTCGGTCAACACGGCGCCGGAGAGCAGCGCGCCGATCGACAGGCCGATCACCGTGACGACGGGGATCATCGCGTTGCGCAAGGCGTGCAGGCCGACGACGCGGAGCGACGACAGGCCCTTGGCGCGCGCGGTGCGCACGTAATCCTCGTTGAGGACTTCAAGCATCGACGAGCGCGTCATCCGCGCGATCACCGCGAGGGGCAGGGTGCCGAGCACGAAAGCCGGGAGGATCAAGTGATGGAGCGCGTCGAGGAACGCGCCCTTCTGGTCCGACAGCGCGGCGTCGATCAACATGAAGCCGGTGACCGGCTCGAAATAGTATTTGATGAGATCGATGCGGCCCGAGACCGGCGTCAGACCCCAGCGCTCGGAGAACAGCATGATCAGGAGCAGGCCCCACCAGAAGATCGGCATCGAGAAGCCGGTCACCGAGGCGCCCATCAGGACGTGATCGTAGAAGCTGCCGCGCTTCACCGCGGCGATCGCGCCGGCCGGCACGCCGATCGCGACGGCGATCAGCATTGCCGCGACGCTCAACTCCAAAGTGGCCGGGAACAACGTCAGGAATTCGCTCAGGACCGGATTGCTGGTCGACAGCGACGTGCCGAAATCGCCATGCAGCAGCCTCCAGACGTAGTCGAGAAACTGCTTCCAGACCGGCTGGTCGAGGCCGAGCTGGTGGCGGAACATGGCGAGCCGTTCAGGCGAAATACCGTGCTCGCCGACCCGCACCTCGACCGGATCGCCTGGGACGAGGCGGATCGCGACGAAGGTGATGAACATCAGCGCAAGGAAGGTCGGGATCGTCAGCGCGATGCGTTTGAGGATGTAGCGAAGCACGGCGCCTACGCCTTCATGGAGGCGCTCAGGCTTACCCTCACCCCAACCGTCTCCCGCAAGCGAGAGAGGGGGCGCATCTCCATCAGCCGCTGCGCTGTCGCCGTGGTCGCCGAACGCGTCGACAATCCCTTCTCCCGCTTGCGGGAGAAGGTGGCCGCGAAGCGGCCGGATGAGGGCTTGCCGCAACCGCGCGCCATGCGCGAACTCTACTGCTTCAAATCGACGCCCTGGAATTCGTGCCGGCCGAGCGGGCTTTGCTTGAAGCCGGTCACTTCGGCGCGCATCGCTTCATAGACGATCGAATGGGCGATTTTCATGTCGGGCGCTTCTTCGTGCTCGATCTCCTGCATTTTCTCGTAGAGCTTGGCGCGCTCGCTCTGGTCGGAGAGGGTGCGCGCCTTGATCAGCATCGCGTCGTACTCTTTGTTGCACCATTTCGGAATGTTCTGGCCGCCGATCCGGGCGGCGGCGCAGCCGCGCAGGAAGAAGAAATTGTCGGGATCGCCATTGTCGCCCGTCCAGCCCATCTGGGCGGTCATCGGCTCGCCGTCCTGCAGCCGCTTGCGGTATTCGCCCCATTCATAGGTGACGAGCTTGGCGTTTACGCCGATCTTGGCGAGATCGGCCTGCATCATCTCGGCGATGCGCTTGCCGTTCGGATTGTACGGCCGCTGCACCGGCTGGTACCAGAGATCGATGTCGAGCGGCGTCTTGACGCCGGCCTCGGCCAGCATCGCCTTGGCTTTCTCCGGATCGTAAGGATAGTCCTTCACCTTGTCGTTATAGGACCACATGGTCGGCGGGATGAGATTCTTCGCCTTCTGGCCCGCCCCGAGATAGACGTCGCGGATGATCGCGTCGCGGTCGATCGCCATGTTGAAGGCCTGCCGCACCTCCTTCTTGTCGAAAGGCGGCTTCAAATTGTTGAACGCCCAATAGGCGACGTTGAGGCCGGGCTGCGAGATGACCTTCAGCGCCGGGTCCTTCTGCATTTCCGGCAGATCGGCGGGGCGCGGCGCGATCATGAAATGACATTCGCCGGTCTTGAGCTTGGCGTAGCGGGCGGTCGGATCGGGCGTGATCGCGAAGACCAGATCGTCGATCAGCGGCTTCTCGCCCCAATAATTCTTGTTCGCCTTGTAGCGGATGACCGCGTCCTTCTGGTACGCGACGAAGACGAAAGGGCCGGTGCCGACCGGCACCTGGTCGAACTGCTCGGGCTTGCCCTTCTTCATCAGATAATCGGCATATTCCGCCGATTGAATCGTCGCGAAATCCATGGCGAGATCGGCGAGGATCGTGATGTTCGGCTCCTTGAGCTTCATCACGATCGTGTAATCGTCCTTCTTCTCGATCGATTCGAGCAGGTTCGGCATGTCCATGTCGTTGAAATAATCGTATTTGCCGCCGGATATCTTGTGATAGGGATGATCCGGCTTCCATTGCCGGTTGATCGAGAACAGGACGTCGTCGGCGTTGAAGTCGCGGGTCGGCGCGAAATCCTTGGTCGCGTTGAACTTGACGCCCTGGCGCAAATGGAAGGTGATCGTCTTGCCGCCATCGGTCACGTCCCAGCTTTCGGCGAGGCCCGGCCCGACCTCGGTCGTGCCGCGCTTGAATTCGACGAGCTGGTCGTAGGCAGGCCGCGCTGCGTCGAAACTGGTGCCGGTGTCGTTGATCGCCGGCGTGAAATTTTCCGGGCTTCCTTCCGAGCAGTAGACAAGGGTCTTCGCCGAAGCGGCGGTCGAAACCAACAGCGCGGCCGCAACGCCGCACAGCGCGATGTTCGAAACTTTCATGCCTCTCCCCTTGATGCGCCTCCCTGTCATTCCCGCGCAAGCGGGAATCCAGGAACCGCCGAGCCGGGGGCTGGCTCCGCGTGGATTCCCGCTTGCGCGGGAATGACAATGCAGATCGTCGCAAGAAGGCAGCCTCCGCCGACCGCCGAGCGATTGAGCGCTATCGAAGCTCGTTTTCGTTCCCGTGGCAACGGCTTTGGCGGCCGCCGATTCTAGAGAGGATCAATGAAACGTCGCCTGGCGAGTTCGGCGATCACCTGGTCGGCGAGCGCCTCGGC
>DATGLU010000445.1:0-4685 GCA_035294045.1 Roseiarcus sp.
GAGATTAAGCGTCTGCAGGCTGAATGACGAGAACGTCGTATAGCCGCCGCAGAGTCCGGTCATGACGAATTGGCGGCCTTGCGAGCCGACGAAAACGCGGCCGTCGGGGCCGGTCAGGGTCGAAAAGAAGCCGATGATGAAGGAGCCGGTCGCGTTGACGATCAAGGTTCCCCACGGAAACGTCTCGCCGAAATGGTTCGCCGTGAGGCCTGAGACGAGAAAACGTGCGCCCCCGCCGAGCGCGCTGCCGAGCATCACCCAAAAATACAACATCTCATCGGCCTCCTTTAGCGATTCGCCAGGTCTTCGCGTCTTCGAGCCTTGCCCGGTCCAGGAGGTCGTACCGAGCATTGCGTGGCGAGGGCGGCGCGACGCCTTCGACCGGCGCGGCGGATGGGAGCCGCGGCCGGCGTAAAGTTAGTCGAATAAACCGGTTGAGCCGTGCTCGTCCCATCGCGATCTCGCTTCTTTGCGCGCGACGAGAGGCGAATGGACGAAGGATCGAACCACACGACTCCCGCCACGCATTTGCTGCGGCAGGAGTCATCAGCCGGTGAGGGCGGTTTTGGGGGACTCCATCCCCTTGGTGATCGACGATCAGGCTAGGCAATCCGTCGAGCGCCGTCAATTCGGCTGTCAGGTCTCCATTTCGAAATCATCTCGCCGTGTATTCGGCGCGAGCGGCGTTGAAGACGGCCCGGCTCGCATCGATATTCAAAGCGCCGATCCCAATGCCGACAATGAGGTCCGGCCATGCGGAACCCCACAAGAAGGCGGTGGCCAGCCCCGCGGCAATGATGGCGACATTCGCGATAGCGTCGTTCCGGGCCGATAGGAACGCCGCTTTTGTGAGGCTGCCGCTATGTCGCCGATATCGCGCCAGCATGAACGCGCAAAACAGATTGATCACAAGCGCGCCTGCCCCGGCAAGGGACAGCGGCAGCGGAGCGGGCGCGACGGGGACATTGAATTTCTCCCATGCTGTCCAGAGCGTCGCGAGCCCCGGAATCAACAAGATGCCGGCGAGCGCCATGCCAAGACGAGAGCGGTTGCGAACTGTCCAAGCGAGCGCCGCGAAGATCAGAAAGTTTATCGAGGCGTCTTCGAGAAAATCGACGCTGTCGGCAAAAAGCGATACCGAGCCAATGATGAGCGCGACCGCGAATTCGACGCCAAAATAGCCGAGATTGAGCACGGCGACGATCCGGACGATTCGCCTTACGGCTTCGTTCACCGAGTCGCGCCCCTATTGGCGCATGGTTTATGCCACCGCGTAGAATTGCGTAAATGCCTGGAAGCCTAACGGCGAGAACTTCCTGTCGGTCTTGAATTTTGGACGAGCCGGGCATTGAATGAAACTCCCGAGTTCCGCGATGGAGGTCGGGATGGTTGCGTCGCTCGGCGCGGTCTTGATCATCGGCGTTGCGTTGGCGGCAACCCTGGCGCTGAGAGCGGGCCGTCGCGCGCTTGCCGGCGGGCTGGTCGGCGAGATTGCCGAAATTCTCGACATAATCGACTCCCACGACCTCGAACGCGCGCTCGCCGCGTTTGGCGAGGGGCGCTCCGCCGCGCCGATGCTGCCGCGGCTGTCTTGCGTCGTCTTCAAGGCCGGCGCGACTCGTATGCCGATCCTCGGCGCGCATGCCGGCCGGCTTTCGGCGGCGTTCTACGCGTCGATCGAGGCGCTCAACGAAGAGTTAACGGCTCTTCCAGCGGCCTTGCCGAGCGGCCGGGAGACCCAGACTGCGCTTGCCTCGGCGAGGCTGCGCCGCACCGTCGAACTCGGCGAAGAGTCGCTATGCGCGCTGCGCGACATCGTTTCTCGCCGCCGCCACGATCTCATTGCTCGGGCTTAGAGCCCTACGGCGGCTTCGAAACCGGGAAAGCGCCAGGGCCGTTTCGCCTTGCCGAGGGGCGGAAAGCGCTGAATAATGCAAGGACATAACGCGTATCGCCGGTGAGGCTTACCTGAGATGACGCTTCGTCTGTCGATCGAGAATGTGGATCGATTGCCGGATGGCGGACCGTTGCGCGTCCAGGTCAAGAACCGAGGCTTGGATCTCGGGCGCGACCAGCATCTCGATTGGACATTGCCCGATCCGAGCCGCCACGTTTCCGGCAAGCATTGCGAAATCCGCTTTCGCGACGGCTTTTATTGGCTGCATGACGTCTCGACCAACGGCACGTTCGTCAATGGCGGCCAATTCCGGCTGAATGAGCCCCATCTTTTGCGCAATGGCGACCGGCTGAGCATCGGGCCCTATATCATCGCGGTGGAGGTCGAAGGGCAGGCCGGCGCGGCCGGGCCGGCTCCTCAGTCGGTCCAAGATGGCGCGGGATTCGACCCGTGGAGCGTCGGCGACGGCGCGGCGGCGCCGGACGACCGGCGCGCCTATATGCAACAGGCCAAGCGGCCCGACGCGCCGGATTTCCTCGATTATGCGACCGGCATTCCGGCCGCGCCGTTCAGCGAGCCCTATGCGCAGGCCAGCGCGCCCGAGGTCGCCCTCGATGACGATTGGCTGCGCGGCGCCGCCCCCGCTCCGTTCGAGCCGGCGCCGCCCGCGCCGACGCCGCGCCGGCCGCCGTCGCGGCCCCCAGCCGATCTCCCGCCGCCGGCCGAAATCGCGCCGGTCGCGCCGGCGCCGGTTGGGCCGGATGTCCTTTCCGGCATCGCCCGCGCCGCCGGGATCGACCCGCGGGCGTTCGAAAGCCGCGACCCGGCCGCGGTCGCCGAGGAGATCGGGGCGGTCTTGCGCTTATTGGCCCATCACCTCGCGCAGATGCTTGCCTCTCGCTCCGAAACCAAGGGCCTGATCCGCAGCGCCAACCGCACCATGATCCGGCCGCACGAGAACAATCCCTTGAAATTCACCGCGACGCCGGAAGAGGCGCTCGCCGTCATGTTCGGCCCGCCGACCCGCAACTACCTTAACGCCCAAGCGGCGGTGGAGCGCAGCTTCGCCGATCTCAAGCAGCATCAGATTCAGACTTTCGGGGCGATGCAGGCGGCGCTCGAAGCCTTGTTCGAGGACCTTGCGCCGGAAAAGATCGACCGCTCGGTCGAGGCGGAGCGCGGCCTCGGCGGCCTGGTCGGGTCCCGTAAAGCAAAGTTATGGGACGTCTATGTGGAGCGCTGGCGCGCCAAGGCGAAACGGAGCGATGGCCGCCTCTCCGAGGCGTTCATGGCGCTGTTCGCCGAGTTTTATGACCGGTTGCAGAAAAAGGAGCCGTAGCGCGCGCCGTTCCGCCATCGCGGCTCGGCGGCGCCAAGCGGCTTTCGTCCGATTCTAGGAACTGGGGTATTCCGGCCATGTCGTGGTACGCAAAGGTCAATTGGTCGGAAGGGCTGTTCCTGCGGCCGCATCACCTGCAGCAGGCGGATCGCTATTTCGAGAACCTCATCGAGAGCCGAACCCGGCATGTCTCGCCCTATCCGTGGGGCTTCTCGCTGCTCGAAGTCGACCGCGACCTCGCCCAGCAAAGCAAGTTTGCGCTGCGCCGCGCCGCCGGCGTGATGCCGGACGGAACGATTTTCGACTTTCCTGCCGACAGTCCCGCGCCGGCGCCGATCGAGGCGCCGGAAACGGCGGCCGGGCAGCTTGTCTGGCTCGCCATGCCGGCCAAGGCGATGAATTCGCGCGAAGTCGCGCAGGACGGCGTCGACGGCGCCTCGCGCTTTATCGCCGGCGCCGAGACGGTAATCGATTCGAGCTCGCATTTGCGCATCGAGGAGGAGATCGACGTCGCCTATCCGCGGCTCGCTTACGAAATCCGCAAGACCGCCAAGCCCGGCTATGTCGGCCTCGCCGTCGCGCGCATCGTCGAAGTGCATGACCGCACGATCGTCTTCGACGAGAAATTCGCGCCGCCTTTGCTGGTCTGCTCGGCCCATCCGACGGTGGAGGGCTGGCTCGACCGGGTGATCGGCTGGATCAACGCCAAGCTCGACGAGCTCGCGCGCTATGCGAGCGATGCGACCGCCGGCGGCGGCTTGCAGAGCGCCGACTATCTCATGCTGCAAATGCTGAACCGCGAAACGCCGGTGCTCAAGCATTTCCGCCTGTCGCGCTATGTGCATCCGGAGCGGCTCTACGAGGAGCTTTTGCGCATAGCCGGCGAGTTGGCGACGTTCGTGACGAGCGAAAGGCGGGCGCGCGACTACGGCGCCTACAATCACGACGATCTTGAACTGACCTTCGCGCCGGTCCTGCGCGATATCCAGGATTTCCTCAGCGCCAGGCTCGATCGCCGCGCGATCCGGCTGGAGCTGATCGAGCGCGCTCAGAACGCCTATATCTCGACGATCAAGGACCGCAGCCTGTTCCGCAACGCGACGCTGGTGCTCGAAGTCTCGGCGCGGCGGCCGCTCGTCGAGATCCAGCAGCAATTGCCGCATTTCCTGAAAGTCGGGCCGAACACCAAGATGAACGAGATCGTTCACGCCCATCTGCCGGGCGTCACGCTCGTCCATTTGCCGACCCCGCCGCCGCAGATCAGGGCGATTTCCGACCACGTCTATTTCTATCTCGATCGCGCTTCGCCGCTCTGGCCGGAATTCAGCGTGGCGAGCGCGATCGGCATGCATTTCGCCGGCGATTGGCCCGAGCTGCAAATGGAGCTCTGGGCGATCAGGGAAGATAGGCGATGAGCGAACCCGACGATCCGTTCGGTCGCCGCGACCG
>DATGLU010000446.1:0-3315 GCA_035294045.1 Roseiarcus sp.
GCCTGCCGCTCGCCGAGCGCGCCGGCCAAGGCGACCATGTCGCCGACGAGGTCGAAGATCGAATAGGCCTCGGTCGCCTCCGGCCCGCCGGTCTCGCCATAGCCGCGCATGTCGGGCGCGACGACGCGATAGCCGGCGGCCGCGAGAACGGGAATCTGGCGCCGCCAGGAATAGGACAGTTCCGGCCAGCCATGGCAGAGCAGGACGAGCGGGCCCGATCCTTGCTCGACGAAAGTCAGGTCGAGGCCATTGACGGCGAGCTTTCGCTGCGGGTTCATCATCGCGCGCCCGTCATTAAGAGCGAAACATAATCATTCACAGAACGCCGCTTACCCTCACCCCGACCCTCTCCCGCAAGCGGGAGAGGGAGCGCGCTGTAGCCGCGGTCGCCGACCGCGGCCATAATCCCTTCTCCCGCTTGAAGCGCCGGATGAGGGTACGCCGCAGCCTCCGAATTATTCCGGCCGGATGATGCCCTTCTTCAGAATAATATTGCCATAGAGCCGCCGCTCGCCGGTGGCGACGATCGCGAAGGATTCCTGCGCGCGCTCATAGAATTTGAACCGCTCCAGCGTCGCGAGCTTGAATTTGGCGCCTTCGCGCTTGGCGATGATCTGGCGAAACTCGGCGAAGATCGGCGGCTCCTTGGCGCCTTTCTCGACCGGGTTCATCGCCCAGCAGGCGTCGGGGACGAAATCGTCGAGCGGCAAGACCGATAGGATCGCGTCCAGGGCGACGGTCGCGCTCACCGCGTCGAGGCGAACGACCTCCGGGCCGGCCGAACTCGCCGGATAATTGGCGTCGACAATGGTCAGTTCGTCGCCATGGCCCATGGCGCGCAGCGCCGAGAGGAGTTCGGGCGAGAGGAGCGGGTCGAGTCCTTTGAGCATCGGGAGCTACGCCTTCTTTGAGCTACGGGTAAAGCCTTGAATCGCCGTCATTGCGAGCGAGGCGAAGCAATCCATGAGGCGTCGCTCTCCGAGCGGATTGCTTCGTCGCTTCGCTCCGCGCAATGACGGCGCGGCCGCGTCAGCGCGGCGTCGGCGCGTCGGCCCGCATCAGGCCGGCGGCTTTCAGGTCGCGCCACAAAGCGGCGGGGATTTTCACGCTGAGCATTTCGCCGTTGCGGCGGACCTCGCTCGGCTTCTGCCCGCCGGGAATGACCGAGACGATCGCCGGGTGGCTCAACGGAAAGCGGAGCGCCGCCTCGGCGAGCTTCACCTTGTGCTCGGCGCAGATCGCCTGAATCTTGCCGACGCGATCGAGGATCGCCTTGGGCGCCGGCTTGTAATCGTAATAGGCGCCGGGCTTCGGTCCGGTGGCGAGGATGCCCGAATTGAACGGGCCGCCGATCACCACGCCGATTTTCTTTTCGACGCAATAGGGCAGGAAGCTTGTAAGCGCCTCCTGTTCGAGCAGCGTGTAGCGGCCGGCGAGCAGGAAAATGTCGAAATCGCCGGCGCGGGCCAGCGTCTCGGCGATCTCCCATTCGTTGATCCCGGCGCCGATCGCCTTGATCGCGCCGCTCTCGCGCAACTTGACCAGGGCCTTGTAGCCGCCTGACATCAGTTCCTTGATGCGCTGGTCCGCGGCTTCCTTGCTGCCATGGGTGACCGTATCGACGTCATGGGCATAGACGATGTCGATATGGTCGAGGCCCAGGCGCTCGAGCGAGAATTCGAGCGAGCGCATCACGCCGTCATAGGAATAGTCGAACCGCTCGATCCGCGCCGGCACCTCGAAAAACTGGTCCCGGCGGGTGCGCCGCTCCGGCGTCGACAATTCGAGCAGGCGGCCGATCTTGGTCGAGATCAGATAGGAATCGCGCGGCTTGGCGCGCAGGAAGCCGTTGAGGCGCGTCTCGGAAAGGCCGAGGCCGTAGAGCGGCGCGGTGTCGTAATAGCGGCAGCCGATATTCCAGGCCGTATCCAGCGTCGCCCGCGCCTCTTTCTCGGTCAAGGGACGGTACATGTTGCCGAGCGGCGCGGCGCCGAAGCCGAGTTCGGTGAATTGCAGCTCTGCGCCGCCGCGCGCGGCAAATTTTCGTTTTCTCATATTGTGCGCGCGCGAAGCCCCCGCCATCGCAGCGTCCCCCTTTTTTGTTGTCGACGATTAGGCCCGCCGCGTGGCCTGGTAGTTATCGGAAATCATCATAAGCGAGGCTGATCCGCCGTCAACGCGACAAAATGAAATTGCCGCCCGCCGGGCGCGGAAAGTGCGCGATGATTAAACTTGATCGACAATTCGTCCCGGCGGTCGGAACAAATTGCGCGGAAGGCGCGGGCGCTTATCGCCGCATATAGCAGGCCGGCGGGCGACGTTCCGCACTGCGGCGCCCTCAAGCCCGAGGGCTTGCATCGGCGCCGCTGGAGGCCCAAATTCAAGTCAAATAAGAGGAGGTTGACCCATGACGTCAAAGCTCGAAGCGCTGCGCGCGATGAGCACGGTTGTCGCCGATACCGGCGACATGGAGGCGATCCGCGCCTTCAAGCCGACCGATTCCACGACCAATCCGACCTTGATCCTGAAAGCGACGCAGATGCCGGCCTACGCGCATCTTGTTGACGAGGCCGTGCAATGGGGCCGGCGCCGCGCCGCGCCGCCGACCGCCGTTACCGACCGCCTCGCCGTCAATTTCGGAACCGAATTGACCAAGATCGTGCCGGGCCGCGTCTCCACCGAGGTCGACGCCGACCTCTCTTTCGACGTGCAGGGCTCGATCGCCAAGGCCAAGGCTCTGATCGCCGACTACGAAAGTCGCGGCGTCTCGCGCGAGCGCATCCTGATCAAGCTCGCGGCGACCTGGGAAGGCGTTCAGGCCGCGACCGCGCTGCAGAAGGAGGGGATCGATTGCAACATGACGCTGATCTTTTCGCTCGCCCAGGCGGTCGCTTGCGCCAAGGCCGGCGCTTTCCTGATCTCGCCGTTTGTCGGCCGCATTCTCGATTGGAACATCAAGAATGGCGGCGGGCCGTACACGCCTGAGAACGACCCAGGCGTTCTCTCGGTGCGCAAAATCTACGCCTATTACAAAGCGTACGGGATCAAGACCGTGGTGATGGGCGCCTCGTTCCGCAATACCGGCGAGATCGAGGCGCTGGCGGGCTGCGACCGGCTGACTATTTCGCCGCATCTGCTCGAGCAACTCGCCGAGGATCAAGGCCCGCTCGAACGCAAATTGTCGTCCGCTTCCGCCAAGGAGGCGCCGGCCAAGATCGACATGGACGAGAAGCTGTTCCGCTGGATGCTGAACGATGATGCGATGGCGACGGAAAAGCTCGCCGAGGGCATCCGGACCTTCGCGCACGATTTGAC